>JBEKWY010000034.1:0-41105 GCA_049512575.1 Candidatus Acidiferrum sp. | reverse complement strand
CGCGGGATGAAGCCGGCCAAACCGCGCAGCCCGGCAATCAGCGGGTCTCCCAGAAACTCCGGCTCGCTCAGCACGATGCCGCGCGCCTTGTGCGCTGCCAATCCGACAGCTTTCCGCAACGCCAGCGGGGTGCGCTCGCAGCGCCACACCATGGCGGCGGCTTCCATCGCATTCTCTTCAAATGTCGCGGCGAGATCGACCATGTCGGTTAGCGTTGAATATTGTGCAGTGCCCACAAAACGAAGTCTACGTCACCCAACCCTGCCATACGCTCGCACAAAAAAGTAAATCGTCATCGCCGCGCCGACGAAAATCACAAACCCTCGTATCCACGATTGTGGCAATTTCTGCGAGTAGTGCGCCGACAGATAGCCGCCGCCTACCGCTCCCAGGGTCATCGCCATCGCCTGCGGCCAAACAATCGCTCCCGTCACCACAAACGTAATCGTGGCCACGCCATTGATCACTCCGCCCAGCACTACCTTCAGCGCGTTCATATCGTGAATGTCGGTCATGCCCATCGCCGCCAACATCGCCAGGTTCATAATTCCGATGCCGCCGCCGAAATACCCGCCATACACCGAGACGATCAACTCGAACACCGATGCGCCCGCCACCGCCTTGTTGCTCGATTCGTGCGAAATTCCCGCCGCGATTCGGCCAGTCAAATGCTTCCCAAACGCAAACAGCAACGTCGCTCCCAGCAGCAGCCAAGGCAACACGCGCAAAAAAGTCTGTGCCGGCGTCTTGATCAGCAGGACCGCACCCGCCAGCCCGCCCACCACGCTTGTCGCGATCAGCGGCACCATCACCCGGCGCGAAATGCTCAGCCGCTTCCGGTACGCTCCCCCACTCGCCGTAACGCCAATCCACAAGGCCAAGGTGTTGGTGGCATTCGCCGGCACTGGCGCCACGCCCGTAAACAACAGCGCCGGAAACGAGATGAAACTTCCGCCTCCAGCAACGGCGTTGATCGCGCCACCAAACGCCCCGGCAGCAAATAAGAATATGGCCTGTCGTGTATCCAAGCGAGCCTTTGTATCATGAATCCGCAGGGATGCTCCACCGCACAACGCGCGCTGCCAGCAAGTCCAACTGACCCGCAGATTCCCCTTGCCTGGGTTCTTGACAACACTTGCCGCCGCATATATGAACGTGCGACCAGAAATCGGTTTTGCGTCGGTAAACCCTTTGAGATCAGGCGCACCGCCGCCTTAACACGACAGTAACATTCCTGGGATAAGGGTTCGTGGGTTTTTGCTCGCCCGATTCGCAGTTCAGTCTCAGGCTCGCTCGCGGTTGCATGCGAGAGGCACGACCGAGCCGGGCTGAGTTTCATAGAAGCTACGCAGGATTCCCAGGAGGCACTATGGCCAGTCGCGCAGACGCGGTCGCGGTCCCAAGCACGGCCGACTACAGTATCTGGCGCGTCATTCTGGCCTCCGCCGTCGGCACCATGATCGAGTGGTACGACTTCTATATTTTCGGCAGCCTCGCCGCCATCCTATCCCCCAAATTTTATCCGCCCGGCAACGACACCTTCGCCTACATCGCCTACCTGGCCACCTTCGCGGTCGGATTCCTCGTTCGTCCCTTCGGCGCGCTCTTTTTCGGACGCATCGGGGACCTGGTCGGGCGCAAGTACGCCTTCCTGGTCACGCTCTCCATCATGGGCGGCGCTACCGCCGTGATCGGCCTGCTACCCACCTACAAGACGGCAGGCTGGTTTGCTCCCATCACGCTGCTGCTGATCCGCGTCCTGCAAGGTCTCGCACTGGGCGGCGAGTACGGTGGCGCCACGGTCTATGTCGCCGAGCACGTTCCCGATGGCAAGCGCGGCTTCTACACCAGCTTTATCCAGATCACCGCCACGCTTGGCCTCTTCGTCTCCCTGGTCGTCATCCTCACCACCCAAAACTACATGTCCAAGGCAGACTTCGCCGACTGGGGCTGGCGCATTCCCTTCCTGATTTCGATTATTCTCGTCAGCATTTCGCTCTACATCCGCCTGAAGATGAAGGAATCCCCCATCTTCACCCAGATCAAGACTGCGAGAATGACTTCGGTCCAGCCGCTGAAAGACGCGTTTGGCAAGTGGGACAACTTGAAGCGCGTCCTGATTTCCCTGTTCGGCGCCACCGCGGGCCAAGGCGTGATCTGGTACACCGGCCAGTTCTACGCGCTCTTCTATCTCCAGACGGTGCTCAAGGTGAACGCCAAGACTTCCAACATCATCGTCGCCATCGCGCTTCTTTGCGCCATGCCGTTCTTCACCGTCTTCGGGTCGATCTCCGACAAAATCGGCCGCAAATGGCTGATGATGGCCGCCTGCCTCCTGTCCATCGTCACGTACATCCCCATCTACAAATCCATGCAGGTCGCGGCAGGCAATAACATCAACGGTTTGCACTCCACCAGAAACAAAGTGACCGGCGCCATCGCTTTGACGCCCCTGACCACCGACCCCGCAACCGGCGCGCAAGTCCCCGCCAAAGAAGCACCCGCCCCGAACATTCCGAAACTGGTCCTCCTCGTCTTCATCCAGGTTATCTACGTCTGCATGATTTACGGCCCCATCGCCGCGTACCTGGTCGAAGCCTTCCCAGCGAAAATTCGTTACACATCGCTCTCGTTGCCGTACCACATAGGCAACGGCGTGTTCGGCGGACTGCTCCCATTGATCGGCCTGTCCGTCTGCGCCGCCACCGGCAACATCTACGCTGGACTGTATTACCCGATGATCGTCGCTGGGATCACGCTGGTTTTCGGCAGCATCCTCCTGAAAGAAACCCACGGCACCAAAATCTGGGACGAAGTCGGCGGGATGCGTTAAACGAGCGACGTCCTGTCATGGTTCGAGCCAAACTTGCCGGGGAGCTGGGCTTCTTTAGCCCGAGTTTCGAAGGGTGCGCCCAATTTTCAGCGAGCAAATATCGTGTTAAGGGCGGACCTCACTCGGGTACCCACGTTGACGCCGCTGGTTCCCGAGTAGCATTATCTTCACGCTAAAATAATCTCCCAAGAGTCGCAACGGAGCGCCCACGTGGCCAAATCCCACATCAAAAAACCCAAGCAGAAACCAACGCCAAAACGCTCAACATCTCGCCCGCAAGCGAAACCCTCTCCCAAAGACAACGAAGCGCAGATCGCCGTTCACTGGAAAGAGGAAGCACTTTTTTACCCTCCCGCCAAATTCATCGGCCAGGCCAATCTCAACGATCCCGCGTTCGTAGCACACTTCAACGAAGAAAACTTCCCGGAATGCTTCCGCGAATACGCCAAACTTCTCAATTGGGATCACTACTGGCACACCACGCTCGACACCAGCAACCCGCCCTTCTGGAAATGGTTCGTAGGCGGCAAGCTCAACGCCTGCTTCAACTGCGTCGATCGCCACCTGGCCAAACACAAGAACAAAGCCGCATTCATTTTCGTCCCCGAGCCGGAGCGCGAAGCCGCTACGGTGATCACCTACCAGGAACTCTATCGGCGCGTAAACGAAGTCGCTGCGGTGCTCCGCGATTTCGCCGGACTCAAAACCGGCGACCGCGTCACCATCCACATGCCCATGATTCCCGAACTTCCGGTCACCATGCTCGCGTGCGCCCGCTTGGGTGTGGTCCACTCCGTCGTGTTCGGAGGATTCAGCGGCGAAGCTTGCGGCCTGCGCGCGGCCGATTCCGGCAGCCGCGTGCTCATTTACGCCGACGGCTACCACCGCAATGGAAAATGGATCGACCACAAAGGCAACGCCGACATTGCCGTGGAAACCGCCGAAAAAGAGGGGCAGCACATCGAAAAGGTTTTAGTCTGGAAGCGCTACCACGGCCATTTCCGCTCTGAATCGCCCATGATCATGGGCCGCGATTACTTCATCGAAGACGTTCTCCACGACTATCACAACCACATCGTCGATCCCGTGTCGCTCGACTCCGAAGCCCCGCTCTTCCTGATGTACACCAGCGGCACTACCGGCAAGCCCAAAGGCTGCCAGCACCGCACCGGCGGCTATCTCGCCTACGTGGCCGGCACCTCGAAGTACTACCAGGACATTCACCCCGAAGACGTCTACTGGTGCATGGCCGACATCGGCTGGATCACCGGCCACTCTTACATCGTTTACGGCCCGCTCGCGCTCGCCGCCACTAGCATTCTCTACGAAGGCGTCCCTCAGTATCCCGACGCCGGTCGCCCCTGGCGCATCGCCGAACGCCTGGACGTCAACATCTTCCACACTTCGCCCACTGCCATCCGCATGCTCCGCAAAGCCGGTGGCGACGAACCCAAGAAATACAACTACCACTTCAAGCACATGACCACGGTAGGCGAGCCCATTGAGCCCGACGTCTGGCGCTGGTATCACCAAGTCGTGGGCAAAGGCGAAGCCGTCATCGTGGACACCTGGTGGCAAACCGAAACCGGCGGCTTCCTGATCACCACGAAGCCCGCGCTGGATCCCATGAAACCAGGCAGCGCAGGCCCCCCCGCGTTAGGCATCTATCCGATCATCTGGGATGAAAAAGGGGAAGAAGTAAAAGCCGGCTCGGGCACTGCAGGCAACATCTGCATCCGCAACCCCTGGCCCGGCATCATGCAAACCATCTGGGGCAGCAACGACCGCTTCGTAGCTCAGTACTACAAAAAATACTGCAAGGATCCCGAAAGCAAAGATTGGCGCGACTGGCCCTACTACGCGGCCGACGGCGCCGCGCTTCCCGCAGACGGCTACTTCCGCATCCTCGGCCGCGTCGACGACGTCATCAACGTAGCAGGCCACCGCCTGGGCACGAAAGAAGTCGAGTCCGCCTGCCTGAGTATCCCGGAAATTGCCGAAGCCGCGGTAGTACCGGCCGTAGACGACGTAAAAGGCCGCGTCCCGGTCGTTTACATCTCGCTGAAGCCCGGCGTCCTGGCCTCCAAAAAAATACAGGACAAGGTCACCTCAACCATTGAGACGATGATCGGCAAAATCGCCCGGCCAAAAACCATCCACATCGTCCCCGACATGCCGAAGACGCGCTCTGGCAAAATCATGCGTCGAGTACTTGCTGCCATCTCCAATCACATGGACACCGGCGACATCACAACGCTGGCCAATCCCGACATCGTCGAGCAAATCCGCGAACAGGTGCAAGGCCGCGCCCGCACGCCGGTGCAGGAAGGCCCAGCCGACATCAAACTCTTCGGCGAAGAAACCTAGTGGCCGTCAGAAACTGATGTATCGTACTTAGCCGAACTTGCGAATTCGGGGGACTTCGATGGATTCCGTCCGGCGCACCCTCGTCCACGTAGTGATCCTCCTAGTGATTTTGTTCGGACTGAATCTGGGCTTCGCCGGCAACCAGGTGCGAGCTGATCGAGCCTCGTGCGACCAGATCAAAGCCGCGTGCAAGAATGCGGGCTTCGTTCTGGGCGGCGGGGCTCACAACGGGCTGTTGTTGGATTGCTTCCAACCCATCGTCCAAGGAACAGCGCAGCCCAAGGCGGCGTCGAGACCCCTGCCGACCATCGACCCGCGCGTGGTGAGCGCGTGTCGCGAAGGGAAAGATACAGCTCCCGTCGCGGCGCCTGCGAGCGTTGCGTTGGTGCCCGCGGCCGACGGCCAGACCATCTACGATCCCAATCTGAAGGTCACTTGGATCGCCGACGGCAATCTGGCCAGCAAGCAAACATTCGGAGTTTCTAACATCAATAAGAGTGGATCGATGGATTACGCGACGGCGGTCCGATGGGTCGCCGCAATGAATAGCCTCGACCACGGCGCTGGTTACCTAGGTCACCATAATTGGCAGCTTCCGACTGCGCCAGAAAAAGACACGAGTTGCGCACGCACGGGACGCAATGGCGAATCGTTCGGGTTCCATTGTTCGGGCAGCGCGCTGGGATTTCTCTATTATGGGTCGTTGGGTCTGCGCGAGCCGAACACGGCGGTCCGCATGCCCGCCAATAAGGTGGGCCCATTCAACGATTTCCAACCCTATTTGTATTGGTCGGGTTCCGCAGCCGCCGATCCGAAGCAAGGCTTTGTGAGTTTTTCGTTCAACAGCGGATTTCAAGGGGCCAACGTATGGCGGAACTATCTCTACGTGCTGGCACTGGTCAAAGGCAAACTGCCAGGCACGCCACCCGCCGCTGGGCAAGGATTGCAGGTCAACCCCGGCGGACAAACCGTCTACGATCCGATTGCACAAGTCACTTGGCTGGCGGATGCGAATTTGGCGGCCAAACAAACATTCGGTGTTGCCGACATCAACCCGGATGGCTCGATGGAACACGCGGCAGCAGTCCAGTGGATCGCCGCCATGAACAAAACCGATGGAGGCCGGGGATACCTCGGTCAAACGAATTGGCAAATGCCGGAGACCGGGCCACCCGATCCATCCTGCAGCATGAAAGGGACGACCGGCTTCGACTGCACCGGCAGCGCCATGGGGATTCTGTTTTACAAACAATTGGGGCTGCACCGGGGCGAGTCGGTGGCCGCTGTTCCGGACGTCAAGGTCGGCCCCTTCCACAATATTCAGCCTTATCTTTACTGGGCGTGCGAAGCGGAAACCGCCATATCTCCCTGCCAGACCAATGGGCCTGCGGAAAGGTTTGAGTGGAATTTTTCCTTTGGAAACGGTTTCGAGGGTACGAACCTCCTGGGAAACGATTTGTACGTGATTGTCTATTACCCCGACGTCCGCTAGCGGCTGCGCGTGGAGTTGTCAGGTCGCTTCAGCGATTCTCCGAAAGCTCCCAGACCGATGGTATCGGTAGGGAAGGGTTGGTGGCGGTTGCAGAAAAAAATGAAGCATGGATGGACGCGTCCGTCCATGCTTCGCTGGGCCGTTGAGCTGTAAACGGTTGATTCTGTTCGGCTTAGATACCTTTTTAGCCCCCGAATGGGATTTGTAAGGGTACCAATATACATGACACACAAATGCCTTTGTGAGAGTAGTTTGTGCGTGTAGTATCTTATCTCCGTGATAGGGCGGCAGTATGGGTGTGTTTGTTGGTTGTAGCGGCAGGGCTAGTCAGCCATGTTGTAGGTTCCGCAATCTCTAACCAGGGATTCGCTCAAAACCTCTTTGCAAAAAGTAGTGTGGTGAGTCACGTTAAAAATGTCATCGTAGGACATTCGCCCGTACACGTAGAGAATAAAGTTGCCGTTTTTGATCCAATCAATTTGCAGTTGGGTCAGCGGAGTTTGAATGGATTGCAGAAATATAATCTCGTTTGGCTGAATCACTCCCCTGCTGGGATTCTCTATCCCCGCACCGTATACAGGTTCAAAAGTTTCCTCCTTCCGGAGCGAATGCAGCACTATCTCAGAGGAAAAATTGAGAGCAGGGGTGTGGCCGCTGTTGATGACGTGCACCCTTACGGAGAAATCAGATTTGGGCCTCAAATCTGGCGGGTCGGCAGTCATTACACCTACCCAAGCTCGCTGGTCAATTTTCAGACCGTGGATTTGGGCGCGCCATTGAAAGAATGCAACCGTGGCATAGACACAAGCGAAAAACGCAATGGCTCCCTGTATCCAAATATTCTTCCTGTCGCGTCTCTCTTTTCTATCTTCTCTGGATTCCTGCTGTGGCGTTGGTGGTGGTATTCGTTCTACAAAAACCCTCAAAGGATTGCTCTGCAAAGCGCGGCGTTCGTCGGTAGTGGTATCTTGTGGATTGCCGGAAGTGCCGGACTCATGATTTGGAGCACGCAATTTTGACAAAAACCAACCAAACAAAACGCCCGAAAAAGCAACCGCCAGAATTTGCAGAAGGCCGTCAGGCTCAGGAGAATTTTGAGAAGACGATGAGGACATTATTTCGTGCTCCCAAAAAGCCGCTAAAAGGCAAGGGTTAGGCTGCTTTTCGCAGTCCGCGCCCCTGCCGCTTACTGGTGTACGGAATCGGTCCCTTTGCCCGTCAATTCTTGATACGTGAGGCGTTTGCCAGCGATATGCTCCATTGCCAGAACAAAACGCGCACCGTCGTGAGGCAGCTTGCGAAAGTTGTAGCGAAACACCTGCTCATCCAAATAGCGGAACAGGTGAAACGGCTCAACCGCAACGTAGGTGCCTTTCAGTCCACGCTTGAGCAAGCTCCAGAAATTCTCCAATCCGTTTGTGTGAACCTGCCCGTCAACATACTTTTCAGCGTGGTCTACAACGTCGTGCTTATAGCCGTAGTTCTTAAGTCTGTCATACGAGGCGAAGTTATCGGAGTAGATCGCACTGCCAGCCTTAATGTGAGCGCGAACGTGAGTTTCGAGCAAGTGCCTCTTGCGATTGCTGATTGCAGTGGCGTGAACCTTTCCGCCGCGCTCCAAGATACCCATAACAGCAGCCTTGTCCTTCACTCCACGCTCCGTGATCTTCTCGCGCCGCTTGTCGGAATGCATGAAGCGAGCCGCGCCGCCGATAAAGGTTTCGTCCACTTCGACTTCTTTCCCTTCTCCGCCAAGCTGAACCGTTTCCTTTTCGTGCAGAGCACGGCGGACACGGTGCATCATGTGCCAAGCCGACTTCTGCGTGATTCCGAGCGCACGGCCTACTTCATAGGAACTAATCCCGTTCTTGGCGTTCACGATCAGCCAGACACCAATCATCCACTTGTCCATACCAAGCGCGGAATCCTCAAAGATCGTGCCCACCTTAACGGTGAATTGCTTTTTGCAGTCCTTGCAGAACCAGATTCGGCGCGTCGAGATAAAGGAATGCTCCGTGCCATCGCAGCGTGGGCACGTCACTTTGCCGTCCGGCCAGCGCAGCTTGACCGCATAGTCGAATGTCTTTTGCGGGTCGCTAAAGAAGCTCACCGCTTGTTGCAAGGTCTTAGGCATTTCGAGGGTCTGTCTCATGTCTAAAGTCTCTCATGGAACCTCATGTGTGTCAAGTATATTGTTGCCTTTGTAAGCATTTGACATGCAAGGACTTAGCAGAAAGACTGGCACAAGCCAGAAATAGAAAAAGCGCTGGACGGGCCAGCGCTCCAGGTCACATTTTTACCTGATCAATACTATATCACAAGAATTATAAAAGTCAAGGATTATTTTTGCAGGTCGGATCGCAAGCTGGATGAGTCCGCTTGAGAGTTCGAAAGGCGTGCTCCAGCCCTTCGTCGCTCAGGCCGGACGGAATCCTGGACTGAAAAGAAGGCCTTTACGAGTACCGAACACGGTGCGGAAAGACGCGGGGAATGATTTTGCTCGGAGGTGACTCGCCTGCCGGCGTTGACGCCGGGAGGGGCAAGCCCCGCCCCTAGAAGGGGGCGACAGCTACGGAGCGGCTAAAGCGCTAGCCCTGACGTTGAGGCCGCATTCTTACACAGACCCTAGACTTCGCCCTTTTTGAAGCGGTCGGTTAGGTGCGTGCAGGCGCGGACGGTGATGGCCATCATAGTCAGCGTGGGGTTCTGGCAGGCGGAGGAGACGAAGCTGGCGCCGTCCATGACGAACAGGTTTTTCACGTCGTGGGTTTGATTGAAGGCGTTGAGCACGAACTTTTTCGGATCGTTTCCCATGCGTGCGGTGCCCAGTTCGTGTATGGCCATGCCCGGCACCTCGACGTGCGCTTGCACCTTGATATCTTTCGCGCCGGCGGCTTCCAGCATTTCTGCTGCTTGAGCCGCGGCGTCATCCATCAGCGCGGCTTCGTTGTCTCCGTGGCTCATGACGATTCGAAGCGCGGGAATGCCCCAGGCGTCTTTGAGGCTGCTGTCGATCTCGATGTAGTTGTCCCATCGCGCCAGGGACTCGCCGAAAGCTCCCAAGCCAATGGAGTAAACGCCTTCTTTCACGGCTCCCTTGAACGAAGTTCCATAGCCTTCGGCGCTGAAATTAAACTCGGCGCTGCCCTCGCCCTGGTAGCCATAGCCGCGGATAAACTGCGAATGCTTCTTGCTGGAAGGAGTGTTCCGGAAACGTGGAACGTAGATCCCGTTGGGGCGTTGCGGCTCATTCGCATCGGGACGGACCTTCATGTCGGGTAGATGGCCGGACGCGCCGCCTCCGACGACATGGTCCATCAAGTAGTGGCCGAGCGCGCCGCTGGAGTTTGCCAGGCCCCTGGGATACTCGCGGGTGGAAGAGTTCAGCAGGATGCGCGTGGATTCCAACGCTTGCGCGCAGAGAATCACGGATTTTCCGCGGACCTCCTTCACCTGGCGCGTCAAGCGATCGACGTAGGTCACGCCGTTGGCTTTGTTCGTGGCGTTGTCCATGTTTACATGGCTGACCACGGCGTTGGTGATGAGCGTGCAATTGCCGGAATTCTGCGCGTCGGCAACGGTGGTAAAGGGACTGCTGAAATAGGAGAAGGTGCGGCAGCCGCGTTCGCAGGGGCCGCAATAGTGGCAAGCGAGACGCCCATTGTGATTTTGTGTCAGGACCGCCGCGCGTCCGATGGTGACCGTGCGCCCGAACTTGGCTTTGACGCGGTCTCGCAGCAGAACTTCGCCGCAGCTCATCTTCATCGGAGGCAGGAACTGGCCGTCGGGCAGCATCTCGTTGCCCTCCGCGGCGCCAGTAATGCCCACATATTTTTCGACGATGTCGTAGTACGGAGCGAGGTCGGCGTAGGAGATCGGCCAGTCGACGTCATAGCCATCGCGGCCGGCTGCTTTAAAATCGTTGTCGCTCAGACGGTAGCTCTGGCGTCCCCAGACCAGCGATCGCCCGCCCAAGACGCGGAGCCGCTGCCAGGTAAACGGCTTGTCGGGCGGCGTGCTGTATGGATTTTCGAGGTCGTTTACAAACCATTCGTAGTTGTATTCCATGCACGCGTAGCATTGTTTTTGAATGGGCCGGGTGCGCGCGATTTCCGGCGAGTGATCGCGATACTTGAGCTGGTACGCGGGCGTGTGCTCGGTGAACTCCGTCGGACTGACCGCGCGGCCCGCTTCGAGTAACACAACTTTCAGCCCCGCTTCGGCGAGTTGCTTGGCTGCCCACCCACCTGTGGCGCCCGAACCCACAACCACGGCGTCGTACGTCTGCTGCAGAGGATCCTGCTCGATGGTATTCCAGGTCATTTATGATTCCCTTCGGGATGATTGCAGCCTTGATAGACGCCGTGCGTGAAATTGCCGTCCCAGCCGAGTTCGCGGGTGCCGATCTGGGAGCTGTAATACGCGAAGCCGATGCGCGTTTTCAATTGTTCAAAATGCATGTGGCCCGGATCGTTTAAGGGTTCTCCGGTCCACTCACTGCCGCCGTTTGGATAAGCCAAGGCGTGCAACAAATCGTCCTGATCTTCCCGCGACAGGTAGCGAAACGCAGCTTTGTAACGCCGAATGCTTTCGCCATCCAAATAGCCCAGATTGTTGAGGAATGCTTTCTGGTTTTCGTGGGTGTCGGCGGCCAGCACGAGATCGATGTAGCGATTCACCAGCGCTTCCTTGGCGCCGGGAGTGTCGGTGGCTGGGATAATCAGGTCGCTGAGCACGATCAGCGTTTCATTCTGGTGCTCATCCAGGAAAAGTGGCTTCCATCCTGGCGCGGCAAGGTCTTTCGAGGCGTCCACACCGCGCTGCGCCGGCGTCAACTCCGACCCCTGCGCCGGATTTTGCGCCGCAGTGGTCTGCGCCATCGACCGCGAAGGCCGCAACGCCGCCGCAGCCCCAGTAAGAACACCGGCACGTAGCAAATCACGTCGATTCATGAACACTCCTCGCGCCCAACTGCGCGTTTCGGTAAGGACGATTCACTGGCGCACGATTCCATTCCGCGCCAACCCTAGCCAACGGAGTCTACATCAAACGGAAACGAAAGGCAGACCGGCAATCACGCAGTGCCGCCCCTTTCCCCGTTGATTGCGACCCGTTAAGATGCTCTCCATGTCTTATCGACTTGATCGCCGCAGTTTTATCATCGCCGGCGGGCTGACCGCCCTGGCATCCACGCGAGTCCTTGGCGCGAATGACACCCTCCGCGTCGGAGTGATTGGGGCTGGCGGGCGGATGGGCGACTTGCTCAACGCCGCCGACAGGGCTGGCAACTACCAGATCGTGGCCGTGAGCGACGTCTATGGGCCGCGACGCGACGCCGTCAAGCAGCGCTCGAACGGCACCGCGACCACTCATGGGAACTATCACGAGGTTCTCGAGCAGCAGCTGGACGCCGTGCTCATCGCCTCTCCCGACCATTGGCACGTGCGCATGGCGGTCGATGCCCTAGCGGCGGGCAAAGACGTTTATCTGGAAAAACCGGTCACTCATACCGTCGAGGAGGGCGCGACACTGACGCGGGCGGTGCGCTCCAGCAAACAAATATTGCAATGCGGGATGCAGCAGCGCAGTTGGAGTCATTTTCGCGACGCCGTCGATCTCATTCAGGGCGGCAGCCTCGGGCGCGTGCCGCAGGTGAGGACCTATTGGTGGCAGAACTATCTGGCGCCCGGGACGCGCAAAGCCGTCGACACACAGGCGCTCGACTGGAAGCAGTGGCTCGGGAGCGCTCCCGATCAGGCTTTCAGCGAAGACAAATTCTATCTCTGGCGGTGGTATTGGAACTTTGGCGGCGGCGCGATGACCGATCTTTTCACGCACTGGATCGACGTGGTGCACTGGGCGATGAAATCCGACCAGCCAAAAGATGCGCAGATGCTCGGCGACAAATATATTTTCGAGCAGTGGGATTGTCCCGATACGGTTCAGGCGGCGCTTCGCTATCCGGGATTCGACGTTGTCTACGAGGGCATGATGGGCTCATCGATCGACGACGGCGGCCTGGATTTCCGCGGAACAGAAGCCACGCTGAAGATCAACCGAAGCGGGTTCGGCGTCTATCATGAAGGCGTACCGGACAAAAACAATCCGGTTCTCAAGGCCGACAGCTTCCGCGACGGTACGATCTCTCACATGCAGAATTTTTTCGATTGCATCCGGAGCCGCAAAGAGCCGAACGCGCCGGTCGAAACGGGGGTTGCCGCAGCCCGCGCCGGGCACATCGCCAATCTGGCCTACCACCGCGGCGGGCAGATGGCGTGGCCGCCGAAGAATCCCACTTAGATCTCGTTGGGTGATCATTCGCAGCGGCGAAAGATCGCGCGGAAGAACGATCAGGTTGCTTCCGACGCCGACGCCAACGCCTGCTGAAACTCGCTAGCCGTGATCACTGCCGCCAGGCGTGGAAAGTACTTGTCGACGAGGCACTGGTGGAGTTCCGTATCGAGATCGGCGCAGCAGTCCTTGATGACGACCAGGCGATAGTCGCCGTCGAAAGCGGCCACAAAGGTCGCCAGCACCACGCCGCTGGTCGCTATACCGAACAGGATCAGCGTTTCGATCTCCTGAGCGCGCAGGAGCAGATCGAGATCGGTGCCGGCAAATGCGCTGACGCGGCTCTTGGTGACCACCAAATCGCTGGAGGCCGGTGCGAGCGCGGGATGGATCGCACCGCTCGTTCCTTGAAAAAACTCCTGATGCCGGGGCGAACCTTTGATGCCACTCAGAAACAGGTTTCGGGGATTCGCCTCCGGAACGTTCGGACGGAAGCCGACTTTCACGTGAACGATGGGCAGACCAGCGGCACGGGCCCGCTCCAGCACTCCAGCGACCCGCGGAATAAATCCGGCTTCTTTTACATAGACGGATACGACGCCCGTCTGCAGGTCCATGCTCAGCACGGCGGAGCGTTTTGGATCGAACGAGAAACCACTTCCTTTTTCCATTTCCACCCGCTCTAACTTCCGCGCTCGCCGACTTCTTCGGTGGTCAACAACTATGGAATCGTGTACTCGAACTCGTAGGAGTGCTTCCCATCCGCGATGATGATATTCATCTTGCCAGTCAGACCCAGCAATTCTCCCGTTCCGGAATCCGGCACCACGGTGACCGACAATTGCGGTACGCCTTGCGTCATCGTGCCAAGATGCTGCAATACAAAGCTCCCGCTATGTCCGCGCAGTGTTCCGGTGACCTTTTCGATCGCCACGTAGCCCGCGGACCCTTTCACCGGCGTGCCGGCCGTGAGCATCTGGCCCTTGCTGGTGGCTTCCAGGTCGCCATGAAATTGTTTATCGAGTGTGTAGCGGCCCAAGCTCGGGTCGTCTTTGTCCTCCGGCGCTTGCGGCGTCAACTTTACTTCAAACGTTCCCTTTGCATGTTCAGCCACGCGAGTCTCCTTGTGAGCCGGGTTTGAAGCCTGCGAGTTCGTCTGCGCATGCCCAAGAAATCCTAAACTGATAAATAGGAAGATCGCCGCGGCGGCGCGGACCTTCATGCCAGGCCGCTCGTCCGCGCCAGCTTCAACGCCTCGATCGCCGCGCCCCGCGCGCCGGCCGTATCGCCGTTCGGCATCACATAAATCGGGATATCCGCCTGCTCCTCGCGCTGAGCCGGCATCCCGATGCGAACTTCATCGATGAACCATTTCTGGAAGTCGGCGCTCGCCTCCAGCGCACCTCCGCCAATGATCATCGCGTCCGGATCAAACGTGTTCACCATTTCATCCAGAAAGATTCCGATCCCGTGCGCCTGCACCCGGAAAATTTCGCGGCACATCGCGTCGCCCTTGTCCGCCATTCCGCGCACGAGTTTCGAGGCTCGCTTTAGATCGCCCATTTTTCCAAGCTCATGCCCGGGATATTTCTCCAGAAAATATGGCAGAAATGTTTTCGCAATCGCCGTCAACGAGCATACCGACTCCAGATCGCCCACACGCCCGCAATTGCAATGCGGCTGCATTCCGGGGATTCCGCGGATGCTCTGGTACGGAATCAGCACGTGCCCCAATTCCCCACCAAATCCCATGCGGCCTTTCACCACATTTCCATCGATGATGATTCCGCCGCCCAGCCCGGTCCCGATCACGATGGAGACCGACGTTTCCTTGCTGTTTGCTCCGAAAATCGTGAAGTGCCCCCACAACGCGCCTGCGTTCCCGTCGTTCAGATAGGTCACGGGCTTACCCAGCTTGCGCGCCAGACCCTCGCGAATATCGAATCCGGCCCAGTTCGGATGCACGAAGTTCGTCGAACCCTTCGCGCTCAGCATCCCCGAGGCGCTCGCCGGACCCGGCGTGTCCAGCCCAACCGCCACGATGTCCACCAACTCGACATCCGCGAGTTTGGCCGCGATGTTCAGCCCGTCCTCAATCTGCTGCAGACACACTTCCGGACCCTGGGTCGAAAGCGCCGGATGCTCGCACAATCCCTCAATCAGAAACTTTTCGTCCCGCGTCACCAGCGTGTAATTGATCGCCGTCCCGCCCAGATCGACTCCCGCCACAACTTCCACGCGATTTCTCCTTCTGCCGTTTGGCGGCCAGCAAACGCGGCTGGCGGCAGACAGCTTACACGCATACGGCGCCTTGCGGAAAATAACAGCGTTAGGACTAATGAGTGAGCAACGGGTTCACGACGCGGACCGAGCCAAAAACCTGGCTATCGTTCAGATCTTCAGAATAGAGAACGTCGGCGTGCGCGACTTGCGCCGCATGAACAATCAGCGCATCCCAGAAGGAAATGTGATAGCGCGATTCCAGACCAAGCGCCGAGAGGATCGATTCGCTCGTATTCACGATAATTTCCCAGCTCGAGAACTCTCGAACGATTCGCTGCAGATCGCGCGTCGGATAGGTCCGATCGAGCCGCCTGACGGTCACGCAAAACTCTTGAAGCACCTGGGTACTCAACACTCCCGAGCCTGATTCCCAGAGGGCTTCGATAATCCTCAAGGCTTGCTCGTGCTTGACGCCCGCAGAATCATCGTGGGCGTAAATGAGAACGTTCGTATCGACGAAGCATTTAGCGCTCATGCATCTCTTCTCGCGAAAGTGAGCGCCCTCCCAAGTTCATGCCCTTGGCACGAATCGAAAACCAACGACGTTTGGACTTTTCGTACTCCTTGCGCCTGCCCAATTCCTCTTCCAACTTGGCGGAAAGCAGGGCACTGACGGAGGTACCCTCCTCGGCGGCCAGCACGCGGACGGCTCGAACGAGGTCTTTGTCTAACTTCAGGGTGATATTGACTTTAGTGTTCTGCGATTTATGAGGTTCCGGCTTCGTATTTTTGCCTTGCGTGATTTCCGTCTTGGCGAGCATGCCATCTCCAAGCGCGCGAGCTTACGTGCTGCACGAGTTTACGTGCAGCGCCATTTTACGTGCAGGATGTGCCCTGCGTCAAACGTCCGTTCCTAGATCGGCCGCGCGTGGGCAGGTTCTCTTATTGCGGACACTGGGTCTGGACCGCGGTCTGCATGTCCGGATCGAGGAGGGCACCGTGCCAGTGGGCCGAGCAGATCTGGGCTGCGGTCAGGCCGCTGGCTCCGCGCAGGTCGGCACCGGAGAGGACGGCGCCGTGAAGGTCGGCATCGCGCAAGATCGCGCCCGTCAACGTGGCATCTTGCAGGTCGGCGGATTTCAGGTCGGCGTCCAACAGGATCGCGCCTTTGAGTTGCGCTCCATTCAGATTGGCCTGAGTCAATTTGGCCGAAGACAGGTCGGCTTGCTGGAGATTGGCGAACGAGAGGACGCTCTGCTCCAACTTGGTGTCGCGCAAGTCCGCGAGAGACAGATCGGTGCGCAGCATCGCCGCATAGCGCAGGTTGACGGCATAGAGCGACGCGCCGGCGAGCCTGGCATTCGACAAGCGGACGTTTTCAAGAACGCTGTAGGAAAGGTCGGCGGCGCGCAGGTCGGCGCCCGTGAGATTCGCGCCGGTGGCGTTCGCGGAAACCAAGAGCGCGTGCCCGATTTTTGCGCGGTCCAGGATTGCGTCGCGTAAGTTGGCTTCGCGAAGATTGGCACCGCGCAGGTCAGCTTCCGAGAGGTAAGCACCTTCCAGATTTGCGCGCCAGAGCTTGGCGTTGACGAGAAATGCGCGATAGGCGCGGGCGAAGCGCATATTGATCTGATTGAGGCGAGCGCCGTCAATCTCCGCGACTCCCTGTTCGCTCCAATCGCCATTGGGTGGCGGTGAGGATAGCGAGGCTTCGGTCAGGTCCGCGTAGGGGCGGTAACCGATGGATTGCAGCACGTTCGCAGCCCAGCGCCGAATGTCCGCAGTGGAATGCTGCGGAGCGATATCGCGGTCGGAGGGAAGACCGCGATTCACACCGAGGGAAAAAAGCAAGATCACGCAGCCTGTGGCGAGGGCCGCACGCAAGGTCAGAAACGCCAGCCGCAGGAGGTTCTTGGTTTTGTGATGGCGCAATTCGCCGGGACGCAGGAATTTGGAAACGATGGAAGGCAGGCAGGTGGCCGCGCCCACCGAAAGAGTCAGCAAAACCGAATGCAGCAACGTTCCCCGGAAATCCTGGCGCACGAGATAACGCAGCCAAAAGAGGAAGAGCGTCGCCGGAACAACCCAGTAGGCCAATATCGTGGAAAGCATCGTCTCCAGCATCGCGAACGGCGAGCGGCCGTCGCGCATCCAGCGAAAATGGCGGCGTACGACGCCCATCAAATACCACGGGCCGTCTTTCTCGAGCGTTTGCCCGTCGACGAACACCGCAGGAAGCTCGGCCATGCCTCCCCATAGGCGTAACAGCAAGAAATGGAACCGTACGTAGGCGACGAACAGAAGGAGCGGTCCGCCCAAGTAGAAGCCGGTCATGGGAAGGATGTTGCCAAGGTGCGACAGTGGAATCGCCGATGAATTCAAGATCAAGCGGAGGTCCGAGGTGGTGGCCACCAGGAGGCAGCAGATCGCGCTGAGCGAAAGCATCAGAAAATAAAACCAGCGGGCTACCTTGGTGGCGTCCTCGATGGCGCGAGAGCTGTCGAAAGCCGCCACGGTCTCGGGCAGGATGGCGTCGAACAGGTTCGCGCCGCCCAAGCGGCCGACCCACACACCCTCTGCGCCGTAGAGGTTGGCGCCCATCAGGTTTGCGCCGCGGAGTTCGGCGCCGAGCAAATTGGTGTCGCGCATGTCGGCCTGCACGAGGCTTGCGCCGCGGAGGTTCGCCATGGAAAGGTCGGCGCCCGCCAGGTTTACTCGCTGGAGGGATGCGCCTTGCAGGTTGACGCCGGTCAGATCGGCCTTGGCAAGACTCACACCGCACAAGTCGGCTTTTGCGCCGGTTTCTCCGCCGGATTCCACCCAGATGCGGTGCTGATCCAAAACTTCGGCAAGCTCCAGCATGGAAATCGACGCGAGGCTATCCTCAGTGGTGATCTCCGGCATCGGGTGCTCCTGCAGAGCCTGGGTATCCGGGTCTTGCAGCGCTTGAGTCTCCAGGTCGGCCTGCGTGCTCGTGGTGCTCTTGGCGTCCGCGAGCGATTCGGTTTGTATTTCCAATCCCATCCCTTGCACTCCTGTCGATTTGGCGCCCAGATCCGGCGCACCCCTAAGACCCTTCAAATGACGCGCTACTTCCCTATCGGGCGGATTCGCCGCCACCAAAAACAGTTTGTGCGAACTGTGTTGTGTCTGGGCACCGATCATACTCGCTTATAAGCCCGGCGGAAGTCGCCTGCTCCGAAGTACAGGAGGCCTAGAGGTAACGGCGGGACTGAAAACACAGGCTTTCGGACGCCAGGTTAACCAGGGAGGCACGATCGCGTAGTTTCCCGACCGCGTTTCGCGTATACAAAGGACAGGACCTGGCCGGCGATTCTTTGGTCGGACCCCAAGACCGCGAGGTGTTCGGATGAGTTCGACCGTGACGATCGATGTACAGGGCGTTCAGGACGCGCCGCGTACCACCGTGGCCGGCGCGCTGCACACGGCGGTGTTGCTCGTGATCCTGCTGGGAGGGGCGAGCATGATGTACTTTTCCGTGGGCCGCATGCGTTCTATCGAGCATCCCAGCCGGCTGGCTTTTTACCTGACGACTATGGCGTGGGAGTGGTTGCTGACGGCCTACGTCTTACTCGGAGTGCGGCATCACCGCACGTCGCTTGTGGAGGTGACCGGCGCGCGCTGGAACACCGCCAAGGACGTATTTCGCGACATCGGGGTGGCGCTCGTGTTTTGGGTGGTGGCCTTGGTCGTTCTGGGCGTGACATCTACGCTCTTGCATTTTCGCGGCTCGCGGGAAAGTTTGAGTTTCCTCGCTCCCGAAGGTCCGGCGCAGATCACGTTGTGGGTTCTGGTGTGTGTGACCGCTGGTTTCTGTGAGGAGACGATTTTTCGGGGCTACCTTCAGAAACAGTTTATTGCGTGGGCGAATAACGTGCCTGTTGGTGTCGTGCTTTCCGCAGTGGTGTTCGGGGCCTGCCACATTTACCAGGGTTCAAAAGCCGTGGTGGTGATCACGGTGTACGGCCTGTTGTTTGGGATTCTGGCACAGCGGAGAAAGAGCTTGCGTCCCGGAATGTTAACCCACGCCTGGCACGACACCGTCGGCGGGCTGGCGGTTAGATTTCTGCCAAAATGAGAAGGAGTCGATAAGCGCGCCAATCGGGTGATTGGCGTTCCGTTCCAGTCGCGAAACGCGAGTCTGCTGCGCTGGAAAATAAAGCAGCCGGAGCGCTCCGCTGAGGGGCCGAGGCACTCCGGCTAATCTTGCCCGCCTCCGCAGTGAGCGAGCAAGAAACTCGTAAGAAATCCTTAATGCAAAACCAGCAAAACCGTTTTTACTGCTTCCGGTCCTCGTCGCCACGCAAAAACTCATAGCGTTCGATCGCGGCAACGACGCCAATGGCGCCCTCGTCGCGAGCTTCGGTCCGTTGGACGCGGCCAAGGCAACGCACGCGCACCGGGCCCGCAAGCGTAATCTCGTTTGGCAAGGTCAAGAGGATCTCAATGGCAGAGCCTTGTTTGACATCCTTGGAGAGGAAGAAGTAAACGCCCCGCGAACTAACATCACGGGATTCCGTGCTGGTCTCGCCGACCGCCGCACCCGTCGTCCATCGGACGGTTAGCGGCAGCCGCATTTGAAACCTCTGGGTATTGCGGCGTTCGGACGCGGTCAAGGCGGAGCCTCCTGATTGAAAGAAGAGTTTAGCCGGGGTGGGGTCAAGCGACAATAGGACTGCGGATACAAAAAGAACTTGGTCCCTGAAAGTACGGATGTACCAGAACGAGGGGCAACGGCGGTCAGTACCGCGAAGCTGCCGGGCAGCGCGTAAACGCTGCAAACACAGGGGTTTGCGGATCCAGGCTGGCTGGAACGGAAAAATGGCGGCTTTGGCGCGGTCGGCGTCGAGGGTGATGCGAGTTTGAAAAAGGGAAATTCGGGAATCGAGGTGGACGGTTCGCAGAGGGCGCGAATTGGTTCGTTTTTTCGAATTCGCGCCGGCCAACGATCGAGATTTTCGGGCTGGACTCTCTGCAAAAGCAGCGTTTAGCCAGCGCCATCATTCGCTTTTTGTTCGTATCGCAGCTTGCGCGACATCAATGTCGTGTTATCTTTGCGCCCACACGACGGATGAAGTAATCGCAAGAGAATGCAGGAGCACTGAGTGACTGCGGCCGCGATAAATCTGATCGAACATCCTTGGACCTTTTTCGGCGTTCTGTTCGTGGTCCTTTTTTGCGTCGTGGAGATCGGGTACCGGCTTGGATCCGCCACCGGAGCAAATACCAACGAGGGCGCTCGCGAGTCGCTGGAATCTACACGCGATGCCGTCGGATTGCTGGTCAGCCTTCTGCTGGGCTTCACGCTCGCGATGGCTCTGCCCCGCTATGAAGAGCGCAAGAAGCTGCTGGTCGATGAGGCCAATGCCATCGGTACGACCGCGCTGCGTGCGCAGATGCTTCCGGAGCCGGCGCGCGACAAGACGCTGCAACTGCTGTCGGAGTATGTAGACGCTCGGCTGAGCTTTTCAACCGCGGACATAGGTGGGCCTGAGTTCCAGGAGTCGCTGGCCCGAACGAAACAACTTCAGAACGAGTTGTGGCAGCAGAGCGTGGGTGTCGCGCAGCAAAACCAGACTTCCATCACTTCGATATTCGTACAGTCGCTGAACGACTTGATCGATTTGACCGAGAAGCGCCTCGCGACGCTGGAAAATCGCGTTCCGAATGCGGTCTGGTTGCTGCTCGTCCTGGTGTCGATCTTGGATTGCCTGACGATTGGCGTAAGCGAACGGCGGAGATTCTGGTTCGTGATGGTGATCTCGCCGCTGACGATTGCGATCGTGATGGCGTTGATCGCCGATCTCGACGCTCCGCGCACCGGCCTGATCAAGATCGGCCAGCAGAGTCTCCGCAGAGTTCAGCAGGATCTGAAGCCGGACAGTGCGCCTCAGCGTGACAGTTCCCCGCACACTTCACAATAGGTTGCTAACGCCGAACGGTTTTCGTGGCTCGGTCTGCTACTAGCGCAAAGTCATTGCTAGCGAAATGCCGAACTTGGCGGAAGCTCCCGCATTCAGTGTGCGGTAGCGGGCTGGGTTGCGATCGGTTCGGAAACGATTTGTCTGGAGTGGCCGCGGAGCTGGCCTTCCAGATAAAGACTGAAGGCCACGGTGCCTGCGCAAAGCGTCCACGGCAAGATTGCTGTTGACCAGAAAACGTGGGGAATGAAGCGCAGCGATACGAGCCACGCCAGAGTGGCCAGCAGCCCGAATGCGATTCCGGTTACGCGCTTGGCGTCGATCCAGGAGAGATCGAAGGCCAAGAGTGCTTCCATGAAAAGAGCGAACGGAACGGCCACGATGAGATCGATGAAATAATGTTCGCCGGTGCCCAGGGTCGCCAACCCGACAAAAATCAGATAGAACATCGCGATTCCGCGCTCCCACCAAGAGAGGCCTCTCGAGTACCACCAGGCCAGCAGAACCCACGCCAGATGTAGAGACGGAATGGCATTGCGCGGCCCGGCCAGTGCGATGGGCTCCAGGAAAATACGCGCGGCTTGCTCGATGGGGAGAGGTCTCCACGGAAAATCCTGTCGAAGCAAGTGCGCAGGTCCCAGCGCGGGAACGAAGTTGTAGAAAAGGATGCCCATAGGCCCGGTCAGGACGAAAGTCGCGAAACACTGGAGCGCTCTTTCGCGGATGCGACGGATCTGCCCGGCGAAAACGAACGCGATGGGGATCGACAGGCCCACGTATGCGAGCAAGGAGGTCGTCCGCAGAAACGGATGAAGGACAAATTGCTGCCCCACCAGAAAAGGGATTTGCACGTGGAGGCTGGCATCGAAGGTGTACAGGTACAGATCGTAGACCTTCTGGTGAACGGCCGCCGCCCACTTCAGCATGTCGTCGGCGAAATATTCCGACGTTACAAAAAGGACCGAGGGAACGAAGCTCAACAGGTGCAGCTTGCGCGATTCGCCTTCCGTCCAGACGGCTTCGATGCCCATGATCAGCAAGCTCGTTAGTCCCGCGAAAGACAGCCAGCCGGCAATGGCGGGCTTGAAATGGAGCAGACGAAAATCGATAACGGCGAGTACGACGCAGCCCAGGATCACAAGTAGCGCATCGCGCCAAGATGGATGGACACGAAGGTGAATGACGGTGGCGCCGATGAGGGTGAGAGCAAAATATGCGGACATCAGCGCTTCGGTGTAGAACCGCGCGCTGCTCCCCAGCCAGCCGGCGCAGGCAAGCAGCGCAACGGTGAGGACAATTTTGACGGCGGCGTTGAGCTTCATGGGTTTCTGCTGAACAACGAGCGTACTGCGCCCAGTCGCCAAACAAATCAGGCAGCACGGGTCTACCCATAATCGCCTAAGCGCGCAGCGTTGCCTTCTTGCGACACGGGCCGCTGTGTCCAATATGGGACGAAGGCGCCGCTGCGCGACGGCACATTCGAAAGGATTGGACGAAAAGTTGAGCTTAGGTTTGGTCGATGAGGCGGTGGTGAATGGCGTAGAGAGCCAGCTCGAGCCGGTCGGAGACGCCCAGCTTGTCAAAAATATTGTGCAGGTGATTCTTCACCGTTTGCTCGCTGATGAAAAGTTTTTCGCCGATTTCCTTGTTGCGGAAACCCTGCGCGACAAGCTGCACGATTTCTTTCTCGCGATCGCTCAACAGCGGCTTTTCACGGCGCGGTCCCGACTCGGACGACTTTGAAAACGCCTTCATGACCTCGGAGGTCATGCGGTTATCCAGCCAAATCTCGCCGGCGAAAACGCGATGGATACTCTTAACCAGCAAGTCCGTCGCGGACTGCTTGAGCACCACACCGCGAGCGCCAAGACGCATAGCGCGAACCACGTCGCGATCATCTTCGGCGGCTGTGAGTACTACAACGCGAGTGGGTATCGTGTCGAAGTTCACTTCTTCCAAGACCGCGAGCCCGTCTTTGTCAGGCATGCGCAGATCGAGCAACAAGATGTCGGGCTTGAGCTTGGCGAGCAGCTTGATGCACTCGGCACCGTTCTGAGCTTCGCCGACAATGACGATATCCTCGTCGGAGCCGAGGAGTTTGCGCAAGCCATCGCGAAAAATTGCATGGTCATCCGCGAGGAGGACACGTATTTGTTGTTTTGGTTTGGCCATTAGCCGAGCGGAATCTCGATAGTCAGACGCGCCCCGTGGCCCGGATTGGACTCCACGGTCAACACGCCCCCCACGGTACGCGTACGCTCCTTGATGGAGATAGGACCCAGCCGGAGACGGTCTAATTCGTCGCCTGTGAACCGTCCGGCGAAGCTAAACCCTTCACCGTTATCGTCAACCACCAAAACGAGTCCGCTGTCGTCCTGCGACAGTTTTACCACGACATGGGAAGCCTTAGCATGCTTTTTTATGTTGTTGAGTGCTTCCCTGTATATCTGGAAGAGCTCTCGGCAGACGCGGTCCGGAGCCTGTACCTCGACGGAATCGATCAATAAATCCAGGGCCAGAGTTGACTCGTTGCGGAAGCGTTCGGCGAAACCGATCATCAGGTCGACCAAGTCGGCGCTCTGCACCCGGACTGGGCGCATGTCCGTAACCATGCGGCGGAGTTCCGCGGACTCGCCCTTTACGGTTTGCTGGAGAAGGGCCAGGCTGTCAGCGGCCTGCTCAGGCGTCGCGCCGACCTGCCTGCGTAGTACGTCCAGCTGGATCTCAAAGCTGAGCAGAGTCTGGAGGATGCCGTCGTGCAAGTCGCGGGAGATACGGCTCCGCTCGGCTTCAATGGCGCGGGCACGCAGATGCCGGAGCAGGAAGACGTTCTCGAGCGCCGGGCCGATATGACGAGAAACCCGCTCGAACCACGCTAAGTCGTCTCGGGTGAAGCGGTTACGGCCATTGAGCAGGAACAGCCGCCCGGCGGGCTGCCCACCCTGGTCGAAAGTGACCGTCATCATCGATTTCAGCCCGAGCAGCTGCTGGGTAGGTCCGGGAAGGCGTGGGAGTGACTTTAGGGAGCGCCCGTCCCGGCGGTCCCAGCCGAAACCCGATCCCGCGCCGATGAGGCTGTTCCAGCAAATCGTTGCATCGGCATCGTCCAGAAGCAATCCGTCGGCACGAGTAAGAGGCAGGTTATCGGGCATCAGACGCTCACCTTCGCCGGCCTTGTGACGCCACAGAAAGATCCGTTCGAGGTCGGTATCCCGATAAACCAGGAGGGCTTCCTGCGCCCGGAAGGCGTGGGTGAGCTCCTCGAGGAACAGCCGGAGGCACTCCGCCAGCCCCTGATCGACCTCCATGGTGCCAGTGATGCGCGAAAAGAATTCATTCTGGACGGCGAAGAGGCGGTTGCGGTCGCCCAGAAAGGCAATGCCCGCACCGGCGGCAAAGGTGGCTCCCGCGAGACCTAGCCAGGAAACGATCCTGATCCAGTGAATTTCGCCTTTAACGACCGTGAGCAATACCAGTTCGAGAGAAAGCAAACCAGCCAAGGGAAACGCGGAGTTGAGTCCCCAGCGAATCCCAGCGACATAGCAAACGAACAGATAGGGAAACCAGGCCGGCACCATGGACGGGCTGATGATCATGAAATAGCCCAGCGCCACAAGGTCGAAGAAAAGTGGCAGGTGCCAAGATCGGCTGGAGACGATTTTTTCGAATAGGATCGCGCCAAGGGACAGCACCAGGTACCCGATCAGAAAAGAGATCGGGCGCTTGGCGTGCTGCGACGACGGCTGCTGCAGCAGCGCGATCAGCGTCAACAGAACGATGATCGGGCGCGCGTATGCAATTTGCCGTTCAAAGTGCCGGCGATCGGTTTCATGCGGGTTCATGCGCGGGGACGCATTCCTATCCTTCCAGCATAACAAGGGATAGTGGACGGGCCGCGAGGCGTTTCCAGCTAAGAACGAGTCACCGAAAGGACACCAAAAACGTAAGCTAGAGGTTTGAGGTTAGAAGCGCGAAGAACCACGATTCCCGAGGCTGACCAATTAAGACTCTCCGCGGCTCCTCGCCGAGGAGGCCGATCGACCAGCGAATACCGCTGAAGGCTTCGAACCATCCGAAGACTGCGCCGACTTGGCCGTGTCAGGGCTGGTAATCGCCCGGCGGATGGCCGCCAGCGGCGCATCTTCGTCCAAGTGCACGGTCTTGCCGTCACTCTCGATGCCGAGCCGCTTCCACATTGCGGAAAGATCGACGGGCATCGGCTGATCTTTCATTTTCGCGTACAGTTCGGTCAGCACGGATGTTCCCGTGGCGCGATCCCCCGCTTTCAATGCATCCTCAAGTTTCCAATCCTGCCGAATGTCGCCGCCCGCGTTGAGAATTCCACGCAGAGCGTCCTGCAAGCCCTTTTTGTTGTGCGTTTGTTCCCGAATCTCCACGTCCGCCAGAAAACAGAACAACGCGCCTCCCCAATAGGTGCTCGCCCAGGAATGCGTGTGGTCGAGGCCCTTGTCGTCGGGGTTCGGAACGCCTTTACGCATATCGCGGGCTAGGTCCGTCCACATTTGCAGCGCGGTCATTTGCCCGGCTTGGATGCGGCCGATTGGCTCGACATACGTGGCGATACCCTCTTCGATCCAATGGTGTTCGTCCGCAACCGACGGAAACGAGAGGTGCACCATTTCATGGGTCAACATCCAATCGTCGTTCAACTCCGCTACCGGCGTCTGGTTTCCCACGTGAATCTTGATGAGGCCCCCGTCGTACCCCCACGTCTGCCCGTGCCGCACGCCGTCTCCGTCGAAGGGCATAATGCGGAGCGTCACGTGTGGAAGCGGGTAGCGGCCATAGTACGTGGCCACCGCTTCGCCTGCCAGCTGTACCCAGTGCATCAGGTCGGCTTGCGAGATTTTCCAATCACCGGACTCAATCGTCACATCGATGCGCGAGCCGCCAATTACCAGGGTCGAAGTCATATCATTAGCCTTCGCAGGAGCGGCCATCGAAATCCACAGCACTGTGCACACCAACCCGTACCAACAAAGACGGCGCGTAACGGCTGCGTGGAACCCAGTGCCAATCATAAGAGCGGCGGAAAAAACAGCATCAACCCATATGAGATGTGAGCAAACTCATTCAGGTTTCCAATGAGCGTGACTCCGGCGCCGGCGTTCCGATAAACCGATCCAGCAGCGCATCCAGGGCAAATTTGCCCGGCCCAAACAGCAAGATGATCAGGGACGCGACGAGGAACGTGTACGGAGCGGCAGCATAGAATTTGTCCGGATCGGAGAAGATCGAGAACAGCGCTTCACGGTCCGCGGTGATGTACGCCACGATCAGGTTGATGGTCATTGCGAGTGCCGTGAGGCGCGAGAGCAGTCCGATCGCCAGAAAAATTCCGCCAAAGAATTCCAGGCAGGAGATCGCCACGGCGGTCTGCGCGGGCAACGGCAGCCCCAGGCTGGTGAAAAAGTCGGTGACGTTCGACAAATGATGCAATTTGCCCCAGCCGCTTTGGATCAGTTGCCAGCCCCAGTAAAGTCTCACAAATAGCAGGAAGGGCGACTGCAGATACGAGACTAGGTCGAAAAACCGGTCGTGAAGCTGTTTGATTCGAGTGAGCATGTTTTCCCTGTTGAATTAGCGCCCGCCGAGGCTAGAAATTTTCAGGAACTTACTTGCGTTTTCTCCGGCTGGCAAAACCATCCCAGCGTGGCCCAATTCTGGAACCATTGCTGGACGGATTCCGCTCGTTCGCCGATTGGCATCTTGCTCTTGCGAAATGCCGCATCGATCGCTTTCCCGAGTGGCTTTCCCCGCCGCAGAGCGTTCAGCACCGCGAACTCTTCCGCGCCAACCCGGCGGAAATAGACGGAATTGTCGATTCTGTGAACCACGAGAAAAACTGCGCCCGGTTTCAGCTTGGCTACCGCGTGGACGTGCTTGCGTTTGCGGCGCTCCTGAAACGCGTTGCTCGCGAAATCGGTGTCTTCGTCATCCTTGCGCACGGCGAGCAGCAGATCGTCGGCCGGATAGTGCAGATCGAGCAATTGCACGTACGGCTGCAATTGCAATCGAAGATTCGCCCCCGCCGCTCCCGCAAGGTCCTCGGGCCGCAGCGGAGGCTTGGCTTCTCCATCGAACGCTTCGATGTCCGCCCATTCCAGCCGGGCGATATCCAGCGCCAGGGTTTGCTTGGTTCCCGCCCACTTCGGATGCTTGCGTATCCAATCTTCCAGCTTCGATCCCAAATTGCGCAGCGTGAACGAGCGCGAAGGGCAATCCACGATGTACGCCTTGCACATCGCGTCGAAGCGCCGCTCGCCCAGCACCGATCGCACTCCGGGAAAATCTTCCGTCATGCTCGAGAGCAGCCGGAACCAATACTGACGGTTGTAGATTTCCAGCCGCTCAAACGAAGTCAGCCGGTCATTCGGCTTGATAAACCGCGCTGCATAAGAGCGCATCGGCCGGCCGTCGGGCGCCTTGCGCTGCATGTGCTCCGACGACGTAAGAGGCTGCATCACCGCGCGAGCCATCGTGCGTTGTAGCTTCAACAGTTTCATACGGCGGTTGCCAGTACGCTGGACGCAAGAAACTTGTTGGCTTTCAGCGCCTCATCGTGAACTTCCTTGAACGAAGGAATACTGTCGTCCCACTCCAGCAAGGTAGCCGTGTGGCCGGCGCGATGGATTGCGCGTTCGTACAGTTTCCAAACCGGATCGATCACCGGATGGTCGTGCGTATCCAAAATGTACTTGCGGTATTTCGAATGGCCCGCGATGTGAATCTGCGCGACGCGCTCTGCGGGAACGCTGTTGACATACGTCATGGGATTGAAGTTGTGGTTCTGCGACGAAACGTAAATATTGTTCACGTCTAGCAAAATTCCACAGTCGGCGCGCTCCACCACTTCGTTCAGAAACTCCCACTCCGTCATCTCGGAAACGTGGAACTCCGCGTAGCTGCTGACATTCTCGACGGCCACCGGCACCTCGAGAAAATCCCGCACTTCGCGCACCTTTTGCGCGGTAATCTTCGCGGCTTCAAACGTATAGGGCATGGGCAGCAGATCGTGCGTGTAGCGTCCATCCACGCTGCCCCAGCAAAGATGGTCCGACACCCAGGGCGTTTTCGTGCGTTTGACGAGTTCCTTCAATCGCCGCAGGTGCTCGCGGTTAGGCTTCTCCGCCGACCCGAAATACATCGACACGCCGTGCTGCACAACCTTGTACTGTTCCAAAATTTGATCGAGTATCTGCACCGGCCGTCCGCCATCGATCATGAAATTCTCGGAAATAATCTCAAACCAATCCACCACCGGCTTGCGCGTCAAAATATGATCGTAGTGCGGCGCACGCAGGCCGATCCCGATGCCGTAATCCGTAAATCCATTGAACTCATTCGCGGGCATTGCCATCTCTCCGAAGTCACAACGAAAGCACGAGGGCCAGTGAACGACCACCAGCCCCCGTACAAACTACCAACGCTACAACGTTACCGTTAAGGGTGTTACGAAGGCATCTTGCTGCCGTCAGTCGCGCAGCCGCCCTTGCCCTTGCACGAATTCTTGCCCTTGCAGCCGTTGTCGCTGGCCTTGCAGCCGCCCTTGCCCTTGCAGGAGTTTTGGCCCTTACAAGCGTGCTTTTCTTTTACTTTCTTGGGGGCACTCGTATCGTCCTGCGCGGTCGCCGAAGCGTTCGCGCCGGGTGCGAGGTTCGAGGCCTTGATCGTGGCGCTGGTTCCCGCTAGAAGACCCGCGAGAGCCGCACCGGTGAGAAGAAACCTATTTGACTTTGTCATTTTCCCCAACGTCCTCCTGAATGAATTTGACTGCAGCTTAACTTCAGGCAGAATTTCTGCCAGAAGACCGTGTGACTTCCTCAGAGCACCTGGGCCACTAGGCAATTTGCGAGCATTTTTGTCTTGGCCAGGACCTGGGCTCGGGTAGGCAGTCTCGACGGCGGTTCCACCTTACGCCCGATGAGAGTTCGCCTACCAGCAAAACTTTCGTTGCCCTTTGCAAAAACTTTGTAACCTGCCTTCCCACCACATTCCTAGTACTGGTCCCCCAATTCATCGCTTCGCCACCACTCAGGAAAGCCTCTCCGCTTTTCGTCAGGGCACGGCTTAGCCGTGCCGTTCCGTCCCGGCTTCAGCCGCTGAGGTCCACTTTTTCGAGTCGCTGCAGACTCTGTGCTCCGGCAAGCCTTAAACCTACTTAGCGACAGCCAACGTAGCCGTGCTACCCGGCAACCCTAGAACCCTGCTTACCTTCCCCGCCACCTCGTCCGCCTTGAAGATAGGCGCCGAGCACGTCCGCTCAGTACATACGTAAGCCGCAGCCCGCTGGACGACCGGGTACTGCACATCCGGGTTTGGCAGTTTTCCCTCTCGGATGTCCCACCACTCGACCCGCTTGTAAAATGAGGGATACCCCAGCGCCGCGAGGAACAGCGCCCTGGCGGCGGGGTCATCTTTCCGGCCCACAACCGTAAGGTGAAGCGGCGGACGGCCGACTTCGTAGTCGGCCAGCAGCACGCTCGCCACCGGCAGGCGGGTGGCAATCGGAGCTGCCGCCAGATAGCGCATCGCCGCATCGCTGATGGTTCGATATCTCGCGTCACCCGTGGCGTGGAAGAGCAGGTTTGCAGCGCGGGCAACCGCAACATTTTCATCGCGTTGCGGATGCGGCTGGTAGGCGTGATCCGTCGGAGCCACTGAGGAGACGAAGCCGGCCCCGTGCGAACTATGGAACGTCCGCTCTATATAGCTCATGGACTCTTCCGCGTGCGTCAGCCATTTGCGATCCGCAGTGACGCGATAGAGCGCGAGATACGCCCGGGTCATCGCAACGGAATCGCCCAGGTACGGGCCGCCGGCGTCTTTGCCCCCATGATGGAATCCGCCGCCGCTCAGCCCGCGATGCTGTGTCACCCAGTCCGCGGCGCGAACCCCTTCGTCGAGCGTTTTCGAATCCGCCGTAACCTCATAAAGCGAAGCCAGCGCTGTGATCGCCCACCCATTCTCGCGGGCATAAATGTGCGCATCCACTCGCGGCACACCGCGCTTGCGGCGCTCTTGATCGTTCAACGCGAAATACTCTGCGCTGTGCTGGCCCGCAATAACGTCGGCATCCTGGCTGGTATAAAAAGCGCCTTCAGGGCTGGTCAGAAACGTGGCAAGAAATCGTTGAATGGCCTGCGCTGCCTGCAGGTATTTCGCATCGTGAAATTGCGCGTACGCTTCCGCATAGATTCGCAGGTTCTCCGCCTGCATCGACATGATCTTTTCGAAGTGCGGCTTGGTCCAAACACCATCGGTGGAATATTGATAGACGCCGCCCCACACCGGGTCGAGCAGTTGCAGCTGCGCATCCAGCGTCTGCTTCGCCATGCTCTCGGCGCGTGCGTCTCCGTGCGCGGCCCGGTCCATCGCCAGCTCTACCGAATCCCAATCTAGATATTTCTGGTCGGTCCCCCAGCTTCCCTGCTTGCCGTCGTATCCCGCGAGATAATCTTTCTCGAGTTGCGTCCGAAGCGACGCCGCCAGCAACGGATTCGCCGGGAACGTAATCTCCTTCTCCGCTTCCACCGATGGCCCCGGACTCGGATCGTCAATGATCGCCTGCAGCATGTTGGCCATCTCATCCGGAGTTAGGTAACCTTGCCGCTTCACAATTTCATGCCCCTCGCCGTCGAACACCACGGTGGCCGGCCACCCGTAATCCTCATAGCGATTCGAAAGATCGGGCCGCGAATCCTGGTCCACCCGCACAGTCAAATATTTGCTGTGCAATAGCCCAATCACTTTGGGATCGCGATACGTCGTCACGTCCATGACGTGGCACCAGTGGCACCACACCGCTTCCAGATCCAAAAGGACAAATCGCTGTTCGCGCTTAGCCTGCGAAAAAACATCGTCCGACCACGGAAGCCAGTTCAGCTTGCCACCGGGCGATACGCTGGAAGACGCGGCGGGAGACGCTTGTGCAAAGGCGCCCTGAGAAAACGCCGAGGAGGCCAACAACACCGCAAAAACTAACCCGCTTCGTTTCACCCGTGAACCCTCAGCTTCGATATACGTGTTCCGGTGAACTTTGGATTTGAGGCTGTGCTCTAGCGAGGTTCGCTATGGGAAGGCTGTGTCCCTACGGGCCGCCTCAGCCAACAACGCAAATCAGCCACACCACACCACGCTCCTTAGACTCGTCCGCACTCAATAGGTAAGCCGCGACGAACGTCCATGCAACGAGCATCAACTATGTAGGCGCCGGGCTTCAGCCCGGCGAATCCGCAGCAGCACATTCTGCAGCCCATGAAATCCCACCCTCCCTTGGAACACATCCCGCCAGGGTGCCACACACGCAGTCGTTGCGGTTGGGTCTTCCCCCTCTCATGCCGCCCCGTGCGTCACCGTTCTCCATCCCGTTCACTCATGCTAAACTGCTCTCGAGTGGTGGGAGTAGCTCAGCTGGTAGAGCGTCGGTCTGTGGCACCGAATGTCGCGGGTTCAATCCCCGTCTCCCACCCCAAGCTCCCGCCTTCGATCACATCGCTTGGCGTGTTTCGCGCCACGTAAAAATCCAACTAAGGTCGCGCAATGAACATCCAGTCCCTAGGTGTCCTCTTCGATCTCGATGGCGTGCTGGTGGATTCGACGCCGGCTGTGGCTCGCTGCTGGTCGAGGTGGTCGCAACTGCATGGCTTCGACCCCGAGGACGTCGTGCGCCGCGCTCACGGCCGGCCTAGCATCGTCACCTTGCGCGAACTTCTCCCCAACGCCGACCTCGAAGCCGAAAACCGCCAGATGGAGCAATGGGAAATCGAAGACACCGACGGCGTCGTGCCGCTCCCCGGTGTGCTGTCGCTGCTCAGCGCGATTCCCGCCGATCGCTGGGCCATCGTCACCTCCTGCACCCGCCCGCTCGCCGAAGTCCGTATCCGCGTGGCCGGTCTTCCGTGGCCCAGGCAACTGGTCACTTCCGCCGACGTTCAGCGCTTCAAGCCCGACCCGGATCCATACATAAAAGGTGCCGAACTCCTGAAACTCGCTCCCGCCAGCTGCCTTGTCGTGGAAGACGCCCCCGCCGGCATCCGCGCCGGCAAAGCCGCAGGCGCCGCCGTACTGGCGTTGCGCACTACGGACACCGACCCGCAGCTGTCCGCAGCAGGTGCCAATTGGATCGTCAACGACCTCGCTTCCGTGCAACTACTCCCGCCCGCGGACAATCACCACCTCACCTTTTCCCTCGCCACCGAATCGCCCAAACTTTGACTTCACGTTGCCCCTCTGTATAAAATCGCGCGCGCAAACACAAAAACGCTTTCGCCTGGGAGCCTCGATGTCCAACTACACTCGTGCTATTTTTCTGACCAATCTATTCCTTCTTCCCTTGGCTGCATCGCCCATCCTCCACGCCCAGGAAACGCACGAGAAACAAACCACCACGGTCGAGAAAGACAAACCCGCCGAACCAGCCCCGCCAACTCCTAAAGAAGACTCGTCCGTAACCGATCACACCGTAAAAATCGGCGCGCAAACCGTTCCTTACAAAGCCACTGCCGCCACCATCCTCCTCAAAAACGAAAAAGAAGAGCCGACCGCGCTGATCTACTACACCGCTTACACTCGCACCGACGCGAAGGACACTTCGCAGCGTCCCATCGCTTTCATCTACAACGGCGGTCCAGGCTCTGCATCGGTCTGGCTGCACATGGGCGCCTTCGGCCCGAAACGCGTCGTCACCGCGAACGCCGAGCCCACTCCCCCCGCGCCCTACAAATTCAACGACAACGCCGGCTCGCTGCTCGACAAAGCCGACCTGGTCTTCATCGATCCCGTCGGCACCGGCTTCAGCCATGCCGTAGGCAAAGCCCAGGACAAAGATTTCTGGGGCGTCGACTCCGACGTCAAATCGTTGGCCGAATTCATCTCCATCTACGTCACCCGAAACAATCGCTGGAACTCACCCAAATTCCTCATTGGCGAAAGCTACGGCACATTCCGCTCCGCCGCTCTCTCCAACTATCTGCAAACTCACAACGGAATGTATTTCAACGGTATCGTTCTGATCTCTTCCGTTCTCGACCTCGGCACCATTTCCTTCAACCCCGGCGACGACCAGGCCTACATCTTCTATCTTCCCAGCTATGCCGCCACCGCGTGGTATCACAAGGTTCTCCCCAATCGCCCGGATGACGTCCACACTCTGATCGAGGAAACCCGCCAGTTTGCTGTCACCGAATACGCCGCCGCGTTGATGAAAGGCTCGAAGCTCACCGCCGCCGAAAAATCCGATCTCGCCAAAAAAATCTCGCGCTACACCGGCTTGAACGAGGACTACCTGATCAAGGCCGACCTCCGCGTCAATCTTCCGCAATTCATGCAAGAGCTCCAGCGCAGCCGTGGCCTCACGACCGGCCGTCTCGATGCTCGCTTTTCCGGCTTCACCTACGATCTCCTCGGCGAATACGCACAGTCCGATCCCCAATCTGATGCCATCACCGGAGCGTACACAGCCGCCTTCAATACCTACCTGCGCGACGAACTGAAATTCAGCCTGCAAGATAGGAAATATCAAACCGTTTCGGAAGAAGCGGAACCCGCCTGGGACTGGAAGCACAAAGCCGGCGAAAATTTCGGCTTCCCCGGATCACCTAACGTTGAAGGCGATCTGATTCAAGCCTTGCTGACCAATCCCCACCTGCAAGTCGAAGTCGAAAACGGCCTCTACGACCTGGCCACCCCATTCGTAGCCACCGAATACACCATGGAGCACCTCGGCTTGCCGGAGAAACTCCAGAAAAACATCCATCTGCAGTACTACGACGCCGGCCACATGATGTATCTCCACGACGAAGATCTAACCAAGCTAAAGGCCAATATCGCCGCTTTCATCGACTCCGCTTCGAAACACGACTAGCCCTATCAACCGATTTTAGCCTTGACAAACCGGTCACTAATATGGTAACCTTCCTCCATTGAGTAGTGTGCACACGTAGTGGCCGGTCTTTAGACGGACCATTCCGATCCCTTTCTTGGATTCAGCGCCCGCACACCTAACTCATTTAGAATCAACACTTGCAAAAGTGTATCAAAACAAACCACTTTAACTCCCTTTAGAATGAACACTTATGAAAATTCCATAGGGGGGTGGGATAGCAAACTTATAACTCTTCGTTTCTCGCTTTGCGCCCGGTGGACCCCTTCTACCCTCGGCGCCTTTATGAGCTGGGTCTCATCAATCGCCTCACCGCTGGTCGCCATTCAGTAACGGTAATCTTCTCGCGCCAAGTCCCAACAGTTGACATAAACGCGGCTGTCAGCTCCCGTACACTGATTCCGTCAGACGGCCACACCATCGGCCCTCTTCAGGCGATCCAGGCTTCGATTCGATCAAGACGGAGAAACAGAGACCCATGGCAACAACTCCACAGGCACAGCCTTCTCAACGCACCATTCACACATCGCAGCTCATCACCGCAATGCTCAAGTCCAACGGCCACGTCAGCGACCTTATTTTCTCTCCCGGCCGGGCACCCCAAATAGAAGTCAGCGGCGAACTCGTCGAACTGAAATTTAAAGGGTTGGAGTCCCTTAGCCCCGACGATACCCGCTTCATCGCCTACGACATCATCGGCAAAAACGAGCATCCCGTCCGCAAACTGGAACAGGACGGCTCCGCGGATCTCTCCTACGGGCTTGCCGGGCTTGCCCGCTTCCGCGTAAATATCTTTCGCCAGCGAGGCAGCTTCGCCATCGTCATGCGCGTGATTCCCAACGCCATTCCCGGTTTCGAGCAATTGAACCTGCCCGGCCAACTGGAAGAAATCGTGCACCTCAGGAACGGCATCGTTCTCGTGACTGGGCCGACCGGTTCCGGGAAATCCTCTACCCTCGCCGCGGTGATCGATAAGATGAACACCGACAAGGCCTACCACATTCTCACCATCGAAGACCCCATCGAGTTCTTGCATAAGCACAAGAAGGCCACCATTCACCAGCGCGAACTTCACAGCGACACGCCGACGTTCGCGATGGCCCTGCGTGCCGCCCTTCGCCAGGCTCCCAAAGTCATCCTCGTCGGCGAAATGCGCGACCGCGAAACCATTGAGATTGCCCTCGAAGCCGCGGAGACCGGCCACCTCGTGCTCTCCACACTGCACACCATCGATGCCTCGAAGACCGTAGAACGCATCATCGGCGTCTTTCCCCAAAGCGATCAGCAAGGTATCCGCACCCGCTTCGGAAAAGCGTTCCGCTACATCGTCTCGCAGCGTCTGTTGCCGAAAAACGACGGCAAGGGCCGTATCGCCGCCATCGAAATCCTCAAAGCCACCATGCGTACCCGCGACTACGTCGAAAAAGGCGAGGGCGAAGGAAAAACTCTCCTCGACGCCATGCGCGATGGCGACACCGAAGGCATGCAGCACTTCGACGGCGTCATCGAAAAATTCATTCGCGAAGGAATCGTCGACTTTGAAACCGGCCTGGCCTTCTCCACCAACCCTGGCAACATGCGTCTGGAGCTAGCCGATTACATCGACAACCCAAGAGCCGGCGCCGCAAAACCACCCGCCGCAAAACCCCAAGAAGCCCGGCTAACCGAAATCGAAGTCGAGCCCTAGGTTTAGTCGAGCCATAAATTTATTCACCGTTCGGCTCGATCGCCAATTTGTCATCGTTCAACTCGTCGCCGAACCTTGTAGGGGCGCAGCACTGCTGCGCCCCAGCTTGCCCAGGCGTATGAAACCGATGAGTTTTTGGATCCCTTTAGCAACTCACCGGCGCTCTGGTGTTTCATACTCGCTCGCAAAATTCCCGCCATCCGCCCACCAAAAACAGCCTACAATTCCTCGTTCATGACCGGCCTAGACGACGCCACAACTCTCCGCACTCTCCACATCCTCGCAACCTCGTTCAGCATCGCCATGGCGCTGGGCCTGTTTGCCCTGCTTTTCCCGCGAGCCGGTCAAAACACATTCGGCCGCATCGAACGCGCCTTCACCGATTTCTCCGAGCGCAAAGCTCTCGCCATCCTCACCCTGTTCCTCTCCGTGATCGCCATCCGTCTCCTCGCGCTCCCGCTCCTCCACGTCCCCGTTCCCGGCATCCACGACGAATTCAGCTACCTCCTCATGTCCGACACCTTCGCCCACGGCCGCCTCGCAAATCCGACGCATCCGATGTGGGTCAGCTTTGAAACCTTTCACGTGAACTGGTTCCCCACCTATTCCTCGATGTATCCGCCCGCCCAAGGATTCGCCCTTGCCATCGGTCAGCTTCTCGGAAATCCCTGGATCGGCGTTCTGCTCAGCGACGCCGCCATGTGCGCCGTGATCTTGTGGATGCTTCAGGCTTGGCTGCCCGCCCGCTGGGCTTTCCTCGGCGGAGCAATCGTCGCATTGAAACTTGGCATCGCCAGCTACTGGATGAACAGCTACTGGGGTGGGGCGATGGCCGCCCTCGGTGGCGCCCTGGTCTTAGGCAGCTTGGCCCGAATCGTGAAGCGCGCCCGGGTCCGCGACGCTCTGCTGCTCGGCTCGGGCATCGCCATCCTCGCGAATAGCCGGCCGTACGAAGGTTTTCTCTTTTGCCTGCCCGCCGCCGGGTGGTTTCTCTGGTGGCTCATCGGCAGCACAAAATCGAAAGACGCTCTGCCCGTCCGTCTTCGTCGCGTGGTCGCGCCGGTGACCATCCTTCTGGTCCTGACCGCCGCATGGATGGGCTACTACAACTACCGCCTGACCGGCAACGCGCTCCTGATGCCGCACGTTTTAAACACGCGCACCTATCACACCGCTCCGCTTTTTCTCTGGGAATATCCGAAACCCGAAATGCACTATCGCAATCAGCAGTTTGAGGATTTCTACAACGGGTGGGAACGCGAGAATTATCACAACAACAGAGCCGACGTAATCCGTGTCTCCTGGGAAAAACTGTTTCGCGGCGGAATCACTTATTTCTGGCTCGGTCTCCTGCTGGCCCTTCCTGCTCTGCCGTTCGTCTTGCGCGATCGCAAGATGCGCCTCCCGCTGATCACCGTGGTCATCGGCATGGCCGGAGTCTTCGTCGTCATCTGGTCCGCCGCTCATTACGCCGCGCCGATCACGTGCGCGCACTACCTGCTGGTAGTCCAGGCGATCCGCCATGTACGCACCATGCATATTTCCGCGCGCCCCATCGGGCGTGCCTTGTCTCGCGCGATTATTCTCGCCTTGGTCTTGGACACTGGAATGAACGTGGCCTGCGGCGCTTGCGATCCACTTCTCTGGCCCTGCGAAGGAGACCCCAGCCGCACCGCCATCGCCGAAAAGCTAGACCACACGCCCGGCAAACATCTGATCATCGTGCGTTACACCGAAGACCACAACATCCACGACGACTGGGTCTACAACGGCGCCGAAATCGACAACGCCAAAGTCCTCTGGGCCCGCGAACTCAACCCAGAACAAAACGCCAAGTTGCTCGCTTATTTTAACGATCGCAAAGTCTGGCTGGTCACTCCGGACACCGACAACACCTACCTCGAGCCCTACACTCCACCGGGCGGCCCGCTAGCCCCGGAACAATAAACCGAATAGCCGTCAATACGAGAAATCGAGCAGAACCGAGGTCTCGTACCCCATGTAGGGGCGCGCTTTAGCGCGTCCTAGCGAGCGCCCCGCGAGCCATCCCATATCGCCGTTAATCAAACATCGTAGGGGCGCAGCACTGCTGCGCCCCAGCTTGGCAAGATGTATGAAATCAGCTCCCTAACAGACTGCGCAAGAATGCGCACTTGTCATCCCGAACCCGCGTCGTTTGCGGGTGAGGGATCTGCTGTTCGCCAGAAAGCCAGAAAAAAGCAGATTCCTCACCCCGTTCAAAAACCAAACGGGTTCGGAATACACATTTTCGAGTTTTTCCGCAGACTGCGAAGCAACTCCCGACTGAACGTCTTCTTAAAACATCAGGCCCGGCTGAAGATATTCGCGTTCAGAAATTCGTTGCGGAACTTTCCCTGCGGATCGTATTTCTTGCACAGGGCAACAAACTCCGGCAGCTTCCTGTAGCTCACCTGCAGTTGCGAAGGAACCATGGTGAACAATTTCCCCCAGTGCGGCCGCGCCTGGTACGGAGCCAGCTCCCTTTCAATCACCGGCAAAACTTTCCGCACCGCAGGCCAGTCCGGTTTCCAAGTAAAGTGAATCGTCACGCACGCCTGCTTGTAACAAGGGCTCATCCATAAGTCGTCAGCCGCAATCGTCCTTATTTCCGAAATCATCAGCAACGGACTGATCCCATCGTGCAGCCGCTCCACCGCCAGCACCGCGTCCACCGCGCTCGGGCGCGGCACGAAATATTCCGATTGCAGCTCTTTGCCGGCGCTCGGCGTAAAACCCATGCGGAAATGCGGAAGGCGCTCGTACCAGGGACCAGGAACCCCCATTTGCTCCGTGCAATTCTCGGCGGACAGTTCCGCGATCGGATGCAGGTTCTTGGTCGCGCGTTTTGCCCCATGAAATTCCTGGGGCGCGTGAAAGGGCTTGTCATTCTCGATGCGGCTCTTCAGCCACACTTCATTGAACTTTTTCCCTTTCCAGTCGGTAAACAGGCTGACGCTGTACGCGCTCGATTCGATGGCTTCAAAATTGTATTTCCATTCGTCCATTGGCAGATTTTCATAAACCCACTGGCGCATCTGATATGTCGGCTGAACGTCGAGGGTCACCTTGGTGATTACGCCCAGCGCGCCAAGCCCAACAACGGCTCCTCGAAAGGTTTCGCCGTCCGCGTGTCGCGACAATTGCACCACGTCGCCGGCCGCCGTCACCATCTCCAGCCCGGAAACCGCCGTCGCCAGGTTCCCGTTCTTGTCGCCCGATCCGTGCGTCGCCGTGCTGGACGCCCCGGCGATCGAAATATGAGGCAACGACGCAAGATTGTGCAGCGCAAACCCTTTGCCATCCAGCTCGGGACTCAACTGGCCGTAACTCATGCCGCCTTCGACGGTCACCGTTGGCGCCGCGGCGTCCAGCGCCGCGATCTTGGCCATCGGCCGCACCGACAGAAAATCGTCGGTGCTGTTGGCAATCGTGTTGAAGCAGTGGCGCGTTCCGAGCACTTTCAACTTGCTCTGCTTCGCGACGTATTCCCGCACCTGTTCCACGGAGTTCGCGGAGTACAAGCGCTCCGTCCCGTACTCCAGATTGCCCGCCCAATTTGTCAGTTTGTCATCCGGCATAGCCGCCAGCAGCGGCGAAATGATCGGACTCGCCATCATCGCCGAAGAAAGCTTGATAAATGTTCTCTTGTTCATAGCCTTCCCATCAAGCGCGCACGAAACATCGCGCCAGCCACCAAGTTGTCATCAACGCGAAATCCCAGCACGGCTCCACCGAAACGCGCGCAATTACAAGCCGATGCCCAATGGTCACCGTGAAGCCACCATCAAATTATTCAGCCCAAACTCAAATCGTTCGTGAACAAATTTCTCAAATCCGATGCGTTGCAGCATCGTCCGCAACGTCTCCACCGGAATTCTCTTCTGGTGCTCGTCGCTTTCCATCTCGTCGCTGACCAGTCCCAATCCATGCAGCACCTTCAAAATCGGATCGACCATCTCCGACGGCCAGGTCAGGATCAGCGAACCGCCCGGCGCCAGAATCCGGTGTGCCTCCCGCAACACCGACTCCGGCTGGCGCAAATGCTCCAGCACCGCGAGCATCACCACGTGATCGAATTGCCCGGATTCCACCGGCAACGGCGCGGTAATGTCTCCGCGAACACGCCACCACCGTCCTCGCAATCCATCTTCCACCTGATCGTCCACGCCTACACCGTGCGAAATCCTGTCTCCCGCATAGTTCAGAAACGCCGCCTCCAGTCCGCAACCCAAATCGCAGACCCGCGATCCGCTCCGGATATATGTATACGCCGCGCGAAATCGAAGCTTCGCAATAAGATGATCGAGCCCGGTGTAAGCCATTTACTTAAGGTCGTAGTCGCCGATGTACGTACCGCGGCTGATGCCCAGCATACTGAGGAAAAACGAAGCGAAAGTCACCTGAATCCCGATGCACAACCACATGGACCAGAACAATACTGCCCGCACTTCGTGTAGCGGCCCAAATCCGCTAACCACCCAGTCCCACACCACCCAAGCGCAACCCGCGAAACCCGCTAGAAACAATCCGCCGCCGAGGAGTAGTCCGGATTCGAGCGTCACGTGCGTCAGCGCCCGCCTAAGCGAAATATTCCGGTGGTCGAATCGTTCCGCATAACTAAAAACTTTCGCAAACGCCCCGATGGACAGAATCTGCACGCCCAGCAGCGTGAACATCACCCCAAAAATCATCGTGTGCACGTCGAGAGTAATCCGTGGTGTCAGAACTCGCGGCCCCGGCAAAAGCCAGAACACCAGAAACAATCCCGCCCCCACCAGCCACGCTCCCGGCAACAGAAACAACCAGTTCGGCGCGTACAACAGCATGAACCGCAAATGCCGCCAACCATCGCGAAAGCTCCGTAAATGCGGCGGACGCCCGCGCTTGTCGGGCCACAGCGTGATGGGAATCTCCGTCACGTTGGCCTGCAATTGCGCCGCCTTGATCACAAACTCCGACGCGAACTCCATCCCGTTACTGCGCAAATCCATCCGGTCGAACACTGCCCGCGTGAACGCGCGCATCCCGCAGTGACTGTCCCCGACACCGGTATGAAAAAACAAATTCAGCACCGACGACAGCGCCGGATTCCCGATGTACTTGTGGTGCCAGGGCATGGCCCCGCGCTTGATCTCGCCGCGAAACCGGTTGCCCATCACTACGTCGTAGCCCTGCCGCCACTTCTCCACGAATCGCGGTACCTCGCTGAAATCATAGCTGTCGTCCGCGTCGCCCATAATGATGAATGCGCCTCGCGACGCCGCGATCCCGGCTCGCAACGCCGCGCCGTAGCCTCGTTGTGCCACCAGCACGACGCGCGCGCCCAGTTTCTCCGCGATACCGAC
>JBEKWY010000033.1:0-41479 GCA_049512575.1 Candidatus Acidiferrum sp. | reverse complement strand
TTGATCATCAGCGTCGTCGTGGTGTCTCTGCTCTTCTCCGTGTACCAAGTGCGCACGGAAAAGCGCATGCTGCGCAACGAGCTTTCTCGCCGCGCGGAGATTCTTGCCGAGACCATGCAGGAGACGGTGGAACCGTTATTCGACCGCCCGCAGCCGGAAAAAAGCCTGCAGCGCATCGTCGATCGATTCGGACAGCGGGAACACTTGAAGGGCATCGCCGTCTACAACCCCAACGGGCAAGCCTTGGCTCTTACGCCCGGATTGCAGCCGGCTTTTCAGTCGCGGCCTGCCACTGCGACTCACGCCGCTTTGCGCGATGCCGGCATGGGTGAGTTCGTGCGCATCGGCGACGACGCCATGCACGTCTATGCGATGCCGCTTCATCGGAACAATCAAGCCGTCGGGGTGCTGGTCCTGATCCACGACACCTCGTACATCGACACGCAGGTTTCTCACACGCTTCGCGATTCGCTCGTGAACGCGCTGGTACAAACGCTGTTCATCACCGGCCTCGCATTGGTTCTGGTCCGCTGGACGTTGACAGGACCGTTGACGCGAACCGCGAAATGGCTCCGCGGGCTGCGAACCGGGCAATCCGGTCATGCCACGAATCCGCCGGCGCTTCCCGAGGGCGAACTCTTCGACCAGATTCATCGCGAGGTCACGCATCTCGCGCGCGATCTCAACGCCGCGCGCGCCACCGCCGAAGAGGAAGCGCGGCTGCGCGAATCCAACGTTTCGCTGTGGACCGCAGAACGCCTGCGCGTCAGTCTGAGCGTGAAGCTGCAGAATAAACCGCTCTTCGTGGTCTCGAATCGCGAGCCGTACATGCACCAATTCGCCAACGGAAACAATGGTGCGATTCAGGTGATCGTTCCGGCCAGCGGCTTAGTCACTGCCCTGGAGCCAGTTCTGCTGGCCTCCAATGGAACGTGGGTCGCGAACGGTTCGGGCAACGCCGACCGCGAAGTCGTCGACGCCCGCGATCGCCTGCGCGTGCCGCCAGATCATCCCGCATATACGCTCCGCCGCGTTTGGCTTAACGCCGAAGAAGAAAAGGGCTACTACGAAGGTTTCGCCAACGAAGGTCTTTGGCCGCTCTGCCATATCGCGCACACACGTCCGATCTTCCGCCCCGATGATTGGCTCTGCTATCAAGAGGTGAACCGCCGCTTCGCCGACGCACTGCTCGAGGAAATGGAAGGCATTGAGTCGCCGATCGTTCTCGCGCAGGATTATCACTTCGCGCTGCTCCCGCGAATGATCAAAGAGGCCCGCCCCGACGCGCGTGTCGCTATTTTCTGGCATATCCCCTGGCCCAATCCGGAAGTCTTCGGCATTTGCCCATGGGCCCGCGATCTGATCGATGGGTTGTTAGGCGCCGATCTCATCGGCTTTCACATTCAGTCGCATTGCAATAATTTTCTTTCGTGCGTGGACCGTTCCGTTGAAGCGCTAACGGCCTGGGATCGCTTCGAAGTGAACCGCCAGGGGCATTTGACGCGGGTGAGGCCTTATCCTATCAGCGTCTCGTTCCAGGAAAACGGCCATCAGGAGGAATTTAACCGGAGCATTGGCGAGCAAGTGTCCGCCATCTGCAACGACCTGAATATTCACGCGAGCCTACTCGGCGTCGGCGTCGATCGCGTCGATTACACGAAGGGCATCCTCGAACGCTTCCGTGGCATTGAACGCTTTCTCGAATTGAATCCCGCCTATCAACGCCGCTTCACTTTCATACAAATCGCCGCGCCCAGCCGCACCGCAATCGACCGTTACCAGAAGTTGCTCGAAGAGGTCAGCGCCGAAGCCGCGCGCATCAATGCCCGCTTCCAGGCCGGCCGGTGGATGCCGATTGTCCTACTGAAAAAGCATCACTCGCATGAAGAGATCGCGCGCTTCTACCGCGCTGCCTCGGTGTGCCTGGTCACCGCGCTTCACGACGGCATGAATCTCGTGGCCAAGGAATTTGTCGCCTCGCGGGACGATGACCGCGGCATCCTGATCCTCAGCACCTTCGCCGGCGCCTCACTCGAGCTTAGCGATGCCCTGCTCGTCAATCCCTACGATGTCCAGCAGGTCGCCGGCGCCATCCTGCGCGCCCTGGAAATGTCCAGCGAGGAACAGGCCACCCGGATGCAGCACATGCGCGCCAACGTCCGCGAAAACAATATCTACCGCTGGGCCGCCAATCTGCTCTCCGACCTCACCGACATCCGCATCGACACCCCGGAGCGTGTCGAAGTGCAATGAAGTCGCCCGCCCGCAAGGTTCCCGACCTTTTGAAAAATTGGGATGATGTCGCGAAGAAGATTCAGCTGCAGCGCCGTGTCACGGTTTTTCTCGATTTCGACGGCACGCTGGTTGCCATCGCCCCTCGCCCCGATCAAGTGCGCCTTGCACCAGTCGCGAGAAAAATTCTTGGCCAGCTGGCTCGGCATCCTCTTGCAACACTTGTCGTAGTCAGCGGCCGCCGCCGCGCTGAACTGTTAGAACACATCGGCATCCCCGGCATCCACTATTTCGGGCTGTACGGCTGGGAGCGCAACGCCAAATCAGCCCTTCCAGCAAGCGTCCGCGCCGCGCTAAGTCACGCCAGAACAGCGATAGAACCACTTCTCGTCGCCTACCCGGGTCTCTGGATCGAAAACAAACACAACAGTCTTTCCGTTCATCTTCTACATCTTCCGGCCGGACTCCACTCCCGCGTTCGAGGGGAAATCCGCGTGCACCTGAAGCGCTTTCAGAAGAGCCTGCGCGCCGTGGAGAATATTCGCGATGTCGAAATCCTGCCTCGTTCGATTCCGGGCAAAGGCATCGCCGTCAGCCAATTCCTTGCCCAGCCGGCTCATCGCAAATCTTTCCCATTTTATTTTGGCGACGACTTCTCCGACGAGTCGGGCTTCGCGGCGGTGAAAAGTGGCGCCTCTGTCCATGTAGGCCATCCGCGCCCCACCCGCGCGCAATATCATTTGCGCAATCCCGCTGAAGTCGCCAAAGCCCTGGCTAGACTCTACGCTCTACTCTCCCAATCTTAGCCGGACAACGAATTCCAAGTCGAGCGAGCAACTGTGGGGCGCAGCACTGCTGTGCGCCAATCGAGCAAAACGTAAAATGTCGCAGATTTTCTTGCAGAACAACTATGGGGAAAACAATCCAACCCAACGCACGGCGAAAACGCGCCCGCCAACCTAAGCCGACCGCGCCAAAGTAGGGAAGAAGGTACCGCCGTCCAGTACGTTCCGCACTGCATCGACCAGGTCGTGTCCCGCGCGCGATTTTGCCACATACCCTTGCGCGCCGGCATTGACTACTTCCCGGACTGTCTGCGCCGACTCATGCACGGAGAAGAACAGGATTTTCGCAGAAGGGTTTTCGCGTCGAATCTGCTGCGCCGCCGCAATTCCTGTTAAGCCGGGCATGTTAATGTCCATAATGACCAGGTCCGGCCGCAATTCGCGCGACTTCACGACCGCTTCTTTCCCCTCGAACGCCTCGCCGCACACGGCCCATTCGTCATGACTCTCCAGCAAACCGCGCACCCCGCGCCGCATCACCTCATGGTCGTCCGCGATCAGAATGCGCCGGCGCGCGTCACCGCGCGAGGTCAAATCGGAATCTCGCGTCGCTTCGGGCGCAGAGCTTTCGGTATCTTCCGGCACCGGGATTTCGGCTTCGGCTGGCCTGAGGGGCACATTCGCAAGCACCCGGGTGCCATTCCTCCCGAAGTCCACTTCCAATTGGCCACCCAACTGACGCAATCTCTCGCGCATTCCAGGGATACCGACTCCCAGCGAAGCGATTCCATCGATCGACGCGCGCACGGTTCCGGCCTCGATTCCCTTGCCATGATCGACGACTTCCAGGCGCAATTCTCCGTAATCGGCGAAAATTCGAATTTCCGCATCGGGACTTCCGGAATAGCGATGCACGTTGGTCAGGCTTTCCTGCACCACGCGGAAAAGCGCCGTCTCGACTTCCATGGAAAGTCTGCCCAGACCAGGCGCGATATCGACGGAGAGATGGATGCCGCTTCTTTTCTGAAACCCTTCCGCATACCAGCGCACCGCCGAGGCCAAGCCGGACTCGTCCAAGAGCGGCGGATGCAATAAATATGACAGCGTTCGAATCTCTTCGCCGATTTTCCGCAGCACGTCACGGGTTTCCTCGAAGGTCTCTTCGACCTCGGAGTCCTGCGATCCCACGAGCCGACCCAGCCGGTCCAGCGACATGGATAGCAGCGCGATTTTCTGGCCAGTCACATCGTGGAGATCTCGCGCGATCCGGCGGCGTTCCTCGTCTTGCAACTGCAAGAGCCGCCCGGACAACTGCCGGAGTGACGTTTCCGTTACGCGTAAGGCCTCGTTCGTCTCTACGAGTTCTGTCAATTCAGTGGCCACTGCGCAGATTGCTTCCACACCCAGTTGCCGGTTCGTGCTGAGCGTGAGGCGTATCGTGCGCGCCTTTCCGTTGATGGTCCGCAGGCGGATTTCTCCCCGCGCGCTGCCGCTCTTGGCATCCTGGATCAGCGCTCTTAGGTCCTCCAGGTCCTCACCCGATACAAAGCCTTCCAACGGGGCGCCAATAAATTTCTCCAGCGGGACGTCGAAGATCGATGCAAAACTCTTGTTCGAGTACAGGACAGTTCCATCATCCGAAAGGGTCGCCGCTCCTTCATCAATGGTTTCCACCAAAATCCGGTAAGGATGCTCCGCGCCCTGTAGCGTAAACACTTGATCACCCACCGGCCCGTTCACCACCACCGCGTCCACTTCTCCCATGCGAATCGCGCGCAGCGTCTCCTCCAACTCCGCAACGCGCGCGCGTATTCCCTCAATTTCGCTACTTTTCTTCGGCCTGCTCGCTCGCTTTCTCATGCCCCGCTCCTAGGTTGTCTTCAAGTCCAGACCCAAAACGACGCGGTCCTGATCCGAAAAATCCCCCACCAGACGTCGCAGCGGCAATGGCATCGTCTTGATCAAGGTCGGCGCTGCGATGATCTGGCCCTCCGCTGCCAGTGCAGGTTGCTGGTAGATATCGATAATTTCAAGGTCAAACTGATCCTTCAAGTACTTCTCGCAAAGCGCACGAAGATTCTCGATAGACCGAAGCGACCGCGGCGTATTGCCTGTGATATATAGCCGCAAGATGTATCGAATCGCCTGGCGCTTCCTGTGCTTCCGCTTTCCCTTGCGATCGCGGGCCTTCACTTTGCGCTCCCCGTCTCCCGAAGGTTCAACCCAACCAGGACCCGTTCCACGTCAGACAAGTCGCCGATAATTTTACGGATGGGTACGGGCAGTTTCCGCACCAGCGTCGGAATCGCCAGAATCTGGTCGCCCTGCGCGAGCTGCGGTGTCTTCACTAGGTCGATGACTTGCAGTTTGTAACTGCCGTTCAAATGTTCGTGGCAGATCTTTTTTAAATTCGCCAACGCCGCAAGTGACTTTGGAGTTTGCCCCGCTACATACAGCCTTAACTCCAGGAACTCCACTTTGCCGTTCTTGATATTCTTTTTCACGGGCGCCGTCGCCTTCCCTTTTCCGCGCACTTACGCCCTCCCATCCGGGCGAATGCGCCTGCTCGCTCGAAGGCTGATCATCTCCGCCATATCCTTCGCCTCTTTCTTTTCTCTTTGTTCTTCGCCTTCGGTCATCTGTGCCACTCGCCCCTCTTCTTCCGCAAATTCCGCCCGCAGCGCGGCCACTCTCGCTTCCAATGCTTTCCGCTTCCCTTCCAACGCCTTGAGTCTCGCGGCCGTTTCCTGCTGTCGCCCGAGATCCGCGGCTTTCTCGCGAGCCTCCTGGCTCAATCGCGCGGAACCCGTCAGCACCGTTCCTCCTCCCACGTAAACCGGCAGCAGTTGAATCCCTTTCTTCGTCATCACGAATTCGCGAACCTGATTGGAGTGCGCCATTCCCCGCGATTTCAGCACGTAGATGCCGCGATTTCTCTCACCGTTTAACTCCAGGTCGCGCACCAGCAACCAAGTGTCGATGAGCGACGAAATGCCCACGTCGGTCTGCTCCAGCGCGCTTCCGCCGTGGGTCAACGCGGTGAAAAATGCTGTGATCTGCCTGGTCTTGAGAAAATCGATCAGGCGCATCAACATCGCGTGAATCTCATGGGTGTTGCCGATCATCAGGTTCGTGATCGGATCGATAATCACCGCTTCTGGGCGATAACGCTCTACGAGCTTGTGGATGCGAAGCAGGTGCATCTCCAACCCGCTTTGTGTCGGCCTCCACGCTTCGACTCGCAACAAACCTTTCTTCATGTGTGGCTCAAGGTCAATGCCAATTGACCGCATATTGCGAACCGCCTGGTCGGGCGACTCCTCAAACAGCACGCAGAGACACCTCTTGCCGTCGGCGCAGGTTTGGTTTGCAAAGTGAGCCGCCAGGCTCGATTTTCCCGATCCTGCCGTGCCCGATACCAATACCGACGTGCCCCGGTAATAGCCTTTCCCCTCCAGCATGGCGTCCAAATCCTGCACACCCGAAGAAATCCGCTGGCGGGAAACGGAGTGATTCAGCTGCATCGACGTGCTTGGCAGGACCGAAAATCCCTGCTCGTCGATCAAGAATGGATATTCGTCCGCGCCGTGCGACGATCCGCGATATTTGATCACCCGCATGCGCCGCGTCGAGACCTGTTCGGTCACCCGGTGATCGAGAAAGATCACGCAGTCGGAGACATATTCTTCCAGACCGTGGCGCGTCAGCATCCCTTCGCCGCGCTCCGCGGTAACCACCGTGGTCAGGCCACGGTCCTTCAGCCAGCGGAATAGTCTTCGAATTTCCGCGCGCAGCAGCCCTTGATTTGAAAATCCCGAGAAAATCGCTTCCAGCGTGTCGAGCACCACGCGCTTGGCGCCGATCGAATCAACCGCGTATTGGAGCCGGATGAACAAGCCTTCCAGATCGTACGATCCGGTTTCCTGTATTTCGGAGGGCTCGATCCGCACGTAGTCCATCAACAATTTCTTGCGCGCCGACAAATCCGCCAAATCGAATCCCAGCGACGAAACGTTTTTCGTCATTTCCCCGGCGGTCTCTTCGAACGTCAGCAAAACTCCCGGCTCGCCGAACTGCGTCGCCCCTCGGGCCAGGAATTCCACCGCAAACATGGTCTTTCCGCAGCCCGGTCCACCACAGACGATCGTCGGCCGGCCTTTCGGCAAGCCGCCCTTGGTGATCTCATCGAATCCCGCGATCCCTGTACGCGCTTTCTCGAGTTGGGGGAACGCTCCTGAGTTCCCGTTGCGTCGTGCCTTCGATATCGCCAAAGAAATAAGACCTCCAGACTGGAATAGAGGAAATCGCCATGGCGTCGCACAGGCGAGGCACAGGGCAAAACAAAACGTTTATTATCCACGGACTTTTCGCCAAACCGATCTGGCGCGGCGAAAAAGCCTCTCACTGCAATCGAATTGTAGTGTTATGGCTACAGGAAATACCGTATGGACGCTCGGCAGCCGTTGTAGGGAACGCTTCAAAATTCCGCATTTTTTCGTCCATGACGATCGCTTCGGCAACGGCGGTTTTTGGCCCCGCATCGAAACGACGGTAAGCAGAAGACTCCCACCGGGCCCCCAGACTCCGTGCGGTGAAATCTCTCACGCAATTCTGCATGTCAAGGAGAACACCAATCATGAAGCGCTTTGCATTCTTACTTTTCTTGGCGGGTTGTCTCGTCCCTCTTGCCTCCGCACAGGACGACGAGCACGTACAGGTGGGCGTTTTCGCTGACTATTTCCGCTTGGCGCAAACCGACAACAACTTCGGCGGCGTCGGCGCACTAGCCAGTTTTCAGGTCTATAAGGAAATAAAGCTCGAGGGCCAGATGAGTTACGACTTCAACCAGACCTTCACCGAGGGATTCACCGATACCAGCACGGGATCCATCACGTTTAATCGGTCGAACCTGCGCATTCTCCACGGAGAATTCGGTCCAAGAATTAACATCGGCCACCACGCCATCCAACCGTTCGTCACGCTGAAAGGCGGCTTCGTCAACTTTCGCTTCGACCCGGCTCCTGCCACGGTCGGTACTTTCCTGAGCAGCGTCAACGGCCTTCGCGCCGACAATGTTAATGGCGTGCTCTATCCCGGCGGCGGATTGCAGGCCCATCTAGGACCGATCGGCCTGCGCCTCGACGTCGGCGACGAAATCTATTTCAACCACGGAACGCACAACAATCTGCGTGTCGCCTTCGGCCCGGTTTTTCGCTTCTGATCCGCTGCGGCCCATCGATCGTTCGCCCGCCGCGGAATTTAAAACCACGGCGCATTCTCGCGCGGGGAGGCCACCTCTCCGCGCGAGCTTTTTTTCATCCAGCGAGGCTCTGGACTTCAACTCTAGGAATCTCTACACGATTTACCGCATGGAATCCGGCGGCGGCATTCTGGCAATCTGCCACTGCCGCGGGACAATCGCCCGCAAAGTGAGGGAAAAAGGGAAACCGCCTGAAAGCGGCAAGTCCGCACTGGGACGACTTTCCTCTTTTCCCTCGTCCAAAATAATCGCCGAACTGCAGGGCAATATCCGAGAGCTAGCATCACATCACTTCAATACGTAACCGACCATCCTACGATCGTCATCGTCAACACCGCGAGCAGCGCCCCCACACTGACCACGCTCAGCGCCTTCCCATGTCCCAATAGGTAGTCTCGCGATTCCGCGTCGCTGCACAGCAGCACCACTACAACCAGTACCACTCCCCACGCGAGAGCCGCGGGCGCTCCGGGATATTTTCCAATCATCGCCAGAAACTGGCCCGGCGGCTGCCCGGCGGGAACCCACCACGGCAGCATCGGGGCGACGCCTGCCGCCAGCGAAAACGTCAGCAGCTTGCGCGTGAACCATCCCTTGACCTTTGGCCGCGCCTCTTTCCAAACCAAAAAGTCCCACGCCAGCAGCGCGATCGCCACCGGCACCCAGCCATACATCGCGCTCTTGTAATCGAACCATAACCATGCGCGAAACACGCCTCGGGCGTGCGTACTCGCCACGGCCAATCGCGGCAAAAAGATCACCGCAACCAGGGCGTTGCAAGCCACCGCCACCATCAACGTCACCAGGCTCATCAATTGAAACCAGTGGCGCGTCGCGGAAACCTTGCACCGCGTGCACACCGATTGTCTCGGCAGGAAGTTTAGTCCGCAGCGTTCGCAGAACACGCTTGCTCTCCCAGGCTACGGGAAATCGAGCCCCGTGCTCCACGCAAGACTACTCGCCAAACCAGCCAAAAAACTACTGGCCTGACGTTCAGCAAAACGGTCAGGTGCTCGCGAGTATTAGTGGGTGGAGGGCCGACTACGGCTTAGCGGGTGGCTCAGCCTGCACCGCGGGTTGCCCCTGCAAAGGTTCAGCGGATGCGCTCGTGCCCTGCGATTGCGTAACCCGCACCACTGCGCCGCTCTTGCGGATCACCGTCTGAAATCGCGTATTTGCGGCAATCACCGCGGGCTTGCCCTTCTTGAATTCCCACGAAGGCCCGGGCGCCCCCATAATGCTGCTCATCGGATTCTCCGCGGCTTCCTTAGAGAAAAAACCTGTCGGAATGTGCTCGCCGTTTACCGCCGTAACGTACTCCATGGTCCAGCCGAACTGCCCGGGCGGTCGGTTCATGAATCCTGGCTGCTTCAAGGTTGTCACTTCCCCGTGCGCTTCCGCGCCCTGCTGAATCACGGTCACGCCATCCACGACAACGTCCTGCACCACGGTCATCAGCACCGGCCGGCCTTCCACGGCGTCGTCCGACGACACCGCATAACTCAGCTCCACTTCAACAACCGTTCCGCCCGGAATTTTCACCTCGATAATTTCAGGGGCCTTCGCCACCGGAGGCGGCGCGGAGGCCGACGGCGCCATCACCATGGCCAGAATCACCTTGTCCGGAACTCCGGCCTGCTTCAGCTTCTGCATCGCCGCGGGCGTGGTATCAAACTCGCACGGTGAAGACTGAATCTTCGCCACGATCACGTCCGCGCTCAAACGCAAGTTACGCATCTTCACAATGCTTGCATTGTTGAGCGGGGGAACCGCGGGTCCCTGCGGCTTCGCCGATGAATCGGTCAATCCAAAATTCGAGGTCGGCGCCTGGCCGGGCACATTCGTAAGTTCCGCGTAGTGGACCCAGCCGACACGGCCGTCCTGCGCGCGCACCTGCGCATATTCAAACCATCGGCTGAGGATTTCCACTTTCTCGCCGCATCGCAATTTCCCCAGCTCTTCGAATTGATCGTTCGACTTGTACATCAGCACGTAAGAACCATACGTGCCGCAATACGCGTAACCAGTGGTGCCCGCCCGCGTCGGCCGCGCACCCAACAGCCCTGCCCCCGCGATCGTTAGCACCAAAACGCAAATTCGAGCTTTCATTCCAGTCCCCATAGCCGGGCGCACCCACACGCGTTTCGCCGCCGGCATCTTTGGAATTAAACGCTCTCCATGTTCGCCCGCCCGCGGCTTCGGACCAATAGTACTGTGACGATGTGGTTACGACATTACCCCGGCACATATGGACCGGGAGCTAAGATTTCCCCGCCCCCACTCCTCGGCCCGCCGCAACTCCTTCTTTCTCCGTAACCCCGCCCCAAGCAATCCCTTTCTGCCGCAAAACCGCAATTGCGTAGCGAATCGGCACCGCCGCCCCCACCGACGTCGCCCCCTGCTCCATCTGCGAAGCTAGCCCCGCCGCAGGTCGCAACCATTGCCCTTCAATAAATCCCACCACCGCGTGCCCGTCAGCAGACAGAACCGGCGCCCCGCTTTGCCCCAAGATCACTTCGTGATTAAACAGCAGCAACTCCGTGTCGCCCATGCCCTTCTCGAGCTGGCTCGACTGATAATCCACCACGCGCGCCGCCGAGTGATCTTGCAGTTCCGTATCGAAGGTTCGCGGACCCCGCCGCGAAGGCCGCAACGCCGCCACTACCACGCCATCGCCGCGCACCGGCGTCTGCGTCCCCAACGCAAGAATCCCAACGCGATAACTCCCCGCAAACGGATTCGGCGTAGCCCGCAACACGGCCACATCGTGCTCCTGGTCCACCGCAATCACATCCGCTTTCAGCATCGTCGGCGGCGCCTCGTTGCGCGCCACCAGAATGTACGGCTGCCCTCCACTGGCGAACGAGTGCAAAACATGCGCCGCGGTAATCAGGTACCCTTCCCGGCTGATAAAAAACCCATTCCCGTAAAACGCATACTGATACCCGTGTCCACCGGGCGTCTCATCCACCGGGTAAACAATCGGACAAATCGCGGAAGCTAGGACGCCTTCGTTCCCGCCGGCGTTCGTAGCTGTGGCTGCTCGTACCAGGGAAATCCCCGCAGCGGCCCAGACGAGACAAGCGGCCACCACGAGCCAAGTCCTAATGCATTTGCGACCCACCCTCATACGTACAAATCTCCCGGTATACGCGGCCGGGCTTTACTTCATCCCGCCAGCCCCGGGATCCTTTGCGGGGGAGGGACGAAGGGCACGGCAGTCTAATCGAAGCCAACTTTAGACGTGGCTACATCACGCCGGCAATAGCCCATAAGGCCAGGAGTTCCAAGGGCTTGTGTCCGCAATACCCCAGGTCCTCGAAATCCAACCTTCGCCGTGCCGAAGACAACTAACTAGGGGAGGTCCGAAAATGCGTCACAAGATTCGGTCCGGAGGCCACCTTGTCCGGACCCAGGTACTAGTCCTTCTGAATCTCCCCGGCGCAATAACTACCCTACGGCTCTTACACTTGCAGAAAAAATCCGCAACTCTATTCCATTCTTTTGTGTTGATAACATGTATCCCGGATTGCGCCCTAGCTTGACCTATGGGATCGTTTCTAGGCCCGCAGCCCAGATTCATAACGCGGCCAAGCCAGTCCGAGCCCGAGCCCGCACGACACACCGCATCCCTGTTCTCCGCTGGCGATGCGAAATGCAATTGGGGGAGGCTGAATGTCTACGTCGATCGATCCTTTTGTGGCCCTAAACACACCCGTAGAGCGGCGCTTTTATCCGCGCATCACGCCGTCGGCTCCGATCTACGTTGCTTTCGGCCCCGATAACCTCGGCACGCTCCTGAATGTCAGCGAGAACGGCTTTCAGGTAGTCACTCCAACGCGTCTCGACCTCAACTCCGTTTATCGTGTGTTTCTATCTCTCGATGGCGCTTCCGCCACCATTACCGTAAGCGTTCGCACCATTTGGACCGCCGACTCGCAGAATAGTTCCGGCATTCAGCTGTTGGATCTCACCGAGCAGGATCGCCAACAAATCCGCAACTGGGTGATGCTGCAAACCTCCCAAAACGACAGCCTTGAGCATTGGTTTTCGCCAAAGAAATCGGAGCCCTCGGTCGCCGCACCGGAGCCGCCCCAGGCCGCCTCGCCGGAGCCACGCCCGCCGCTCGCACCCGTATCCGACCCCCCTTCGCCGCCGGCGATTCAGCCACCACCCAAGTTCGCCCACTCCGCAATCGAGCCCGAATTCCCGCCTATGCCCTTGCCCATTCATGGGGAGTTCACGTATCAGCCGCCGTCCGAACAGGAGCAAAAAAGGCTACGCCGTCGCGAACGCGCATCGCGCTCGCGCTGGCGATCGCCCACAACGCGGTTCGTTCTCTGGACCTTATTCATGGCCGCGATTTGTGGTGCGGCAGGATGGTCGTTCCGGCACCAGCTCTCCGATAGATTCCTGCATCGGCCCACGCAGATCGCGAAGGAAAGCGCCACATCGGCGGACAATGGCACGTCCTCGGTTGCTCCAGAAAGTACCGCCCAGCCGACGACCAGCGAAGCCCCCTCAAGCCTCGATGTGGACACCAACGTGACTGATGCAAACAAGGACGTGGTGAGCAAGGATACGAATCAGGGCGCGAGCCCGGCTTCCGTTCCTCCATCTCCGCCCGCCGCCCCCGACTCTGTCCCACCAACCGTCGTAGCGACCAGGCATCCTGCGCCCAAGGTGGCCGCCTCTAGGCCGAACCTGAGTTCATTACCAAATCGCCCCACTCAGCCGGAAGCCCCCGAGGTCCCGCGTTCTTACGTAACGGATTCCGTTTCTGTAATACCAGCAACGAATACCGCTAGCGCAGTTCGGACCCCAACTCCGGCAACGATCCCTGCCACCACCGCCGCCGCTCTCGCACCGAAGACCGATAACCCCCCTCCGCCACCCGCGACCATCCGACCGACTGCCGACGTTCCCTCACGCAGGTCAGCCATCGTCGGTTCGATCGACAGCTCCTCGCGCTCGAGCAACTCTTCCCTCGCCGCACCGCCGAGCGCCACGCCTTCGAGCACAGTCGCGTCTTCTGCGGCGCCAACCTATCCTCAGCCGTCAGCGCCCCGCGGCAACTCGTTTGTAGCTCGCAATCCCAACCCGACCAACTATGTCCCGAGTAACCCGGCCCCCACCAACCCGAACCCCGTTAGCTCAGCCGTGATCCAGATGGACGTGCCAGAAGCCCGCGCAATCGAGATAACCCCGCCAAAGGGGTTGACGAAAGATTTGGCTGCCTCCTACGTGAATCTGCCTGGCGAGCGAGTGTTTCGATCAACCTCCCTCACCATGCACATCGAGCGTTCCGTGCGCGTTCCCGGCGATCACATCCCGGGCGAACGTTGGCTGTGGCGCGGGCACAAGACAGTGGTCCTCGGCGAACTAGCCTCCCGGGTCGATCCGCAAGTCTCGCAACTCCCTGTTCCCTACGGATCAATCACCGTTCTGGCCAGCATCGACAAAGACGGTTACGTCAGCAACGTCAAGCCTCTCTACGGTTCCCTGGCATTTCTTCCAAACGTTGCCGCCGCCCTACGCAATTGGCGCTACCAACCGACCTACCTCGACAACAAGCCCGCCGACACCCAAGCCCAGATCGAAATCGACTTCCGCCCCCCGGTCGCGCGCACCTCAAGGCCCTAAACCAGTTCGCCGCGCGGCAGCGTGCAGTCGCTAAACGGTTTCTCACCATGTTTGCTTGAAGGGGATTCTGATCAGTATTGCGAGAAGGTTTTGACGCTTTCCACCGGGCTCGGTCACACTCCCTAATTTTCTCCGCAGGGCTCCGTTCGCACTCCCGAAATCGCCACCCCGTACTGGTTCGCCCCGGAAATGCGTGAGCCGCCCGACAGCGTCACGCTATCCACCGGGTTCGGCCACGTCAGCGTATACATCCCGCGCGATGTATCAATCGCCTGCCATCTCCCGCGGAACGCCGCAGCCGAAAATCCGCCGTCGGAATACACCGTCAACGGCACGCCGTTTGACCAGCGCCATGTCCCCACAAGTCCCCTACTTCCCGCGATGCGCGTCCCCGAGGCAGGATATCCATACTGATTCCCGCCGTTCAGCGATCGCTGATCCGGCGAGATCGTCACCGTGTCCGTCGCTTCCGGCCACGTGAACGTGTACGCGTGCCGCGCCGCGCTCACCAGCCGCCAGTGCCCAGTGAATGGACCGCCGACCATCGTGCCGTCCGCATGAATCACAACCGGCGCATTGTTGAACCATTGATAGCAACCCACAATGGGATCACTGCCGGTTTTCACGTTCGGCAACGCAGCCGGCTGGCCCTCGCGCGAACTTGACGCGGGTGCCTTGCCTGCAGGGTTCCCATCGCTGATCGCACCTCGGTCACCAGGCCGATTCGTCGCGTTCGGTGTGTCCGCCCCTCCCTGCGAACTCCCTCCGCCCAGCACCTTCACTCCCACGACGACAGCGGTAAGCACAATAACCGCCACCACGCCAATCCAAATCATCTTCGCAGAGGATGCGCTGGGCGCAGCGCCAGCGGCCCGAACGCCGGCCACCGGCGCCCGAGTCGCCGCAATCCCCGGCGCGCTCTGCCATACCTTGGCCGCCTGCGTCCCGCCCACTTCCTGGTCCCCCGCCATCGCCGGTAGCAGCTTGTGAACCGTCGCCGCCAGATCATCCAGATGTTTTTCCATCGGCGGCGTCATCGCATCCAGCCAATGCACCGAGCCAATGAAATAATCCAGCGACTTACCTGGCGCGACGTCTTCGATCCGAAACGGCAGGATCGCCAAACCACTACTCACCGCGCGTTCCACTTCTTTCGGAATGTGACCGGAAGCATTGGCGTTCGAAGAAAAAACCAGCACCATTACCTTCGCGGCGTGGATCGCCTCAATGATCGCTTCGCCGTAAGACCTGCCCGGCACGATATCCCGAGGCGCGATCCAACAGCGAATGCCCGCCGACTCCAGCTTCGCGCACACGGCGTCAGCAACAGTTTTGTCTTTTGAGGCATAGCTGACGAATACGTCGAATGCCACGAGGAGGACCTCCGCCACGGGTCAGCTCTGCGATTTTCGCAACCCGCCGGTTTCGCTGGGAATCTTATCGCATTTGAAACCTGTAGCGCAGGGCAGAGTCCGCGCAGCCCTGTTTGGCCTGGGCCTCGAAGCGCGGCTTTCAAGCTTCCCCTCTCCGTTTGCTCCTTTACTCCCACAGCCCTTGTAGGATAGGTTTTTGGCAATTTCGTTCTGCGCGTGCGCGGCACAAATTCTCCTGGGCGGTATTTCTGTACCCGGAAGGGCTAAACTTGACCAAGACGAACACACCCGGTTTCGACCGCGCCCAGGTTCTCGCCCCCCTCGTTATCGGCGTTAGCGGGCACCGCGACCTCCGCGAAGAGGACCGCCAGGGTCTTCAAGACAACGTGGAGGAAATTCTCCTCAAGTTTCGTAAAGACTACAGTGCAACTCCTCTGATCCTGGTATCCGCTCTCGCGGAAGGTGCCGATCGTCTGGCGGCAAAGGTCGCCCTTGCTCCTCACGTTGGGGTTCGACTGATCGTTCCGCTTCCCATGCCCCTTGATCTGTACGAACTCGATTTTCACAGCCTTTCCGTGCTGGAAACACCGGTAGGGATCGTGGCTGTGGATAGAAGCTCCCGCGAGGAATTTCGCGCCCTGCTGGAAAAGGCGGACGACCGGTTCGAACTGCAACTCGCCCAAGGTAACACCCGTGAAGCCATCGCGGAACCTGGCCCACAGCGCGACCGCCAATACGAACTCGTGGGCAGGTACATCGCTCAGCAGAGCCAGATTCTGATCGCTCTATGGGACGGCGTGGACTCCAACCGCGTCGGCGGCACCGCTTCGGTGGTTCGCTTTCAGAAGGAAGGGGTGCCCGACCAGGATCCTTGCGCGCTTGAAGCTCCCGAGGGATTTCCCGTCTATCACGTTCTCACCCCGCGCGTGAAAAATCCCTTTCCCCAAGGCAAAGTTCTCCATCTCCACCCGATCTATCCCAAAGTGTTCCAGGGAAATGACACCCGGGCAGAAAACTATTACGCCAACATGTTCGCCCGCCTGAACGAATTCAACAAATACGTTCTGGATGCCGGCCGAGATCTTGCTGAGGAAGTCGCAAAAAGCCGAAGCTATCTTTTCAAGGACATGCGACAGGAGGACCTTCCTGTTGAAATGCGCTCCGCGTTGAATCGCTACGCCGTTGCCGATGCCCTAGCGATCCGTTTCCAGCGCCATCTGTTCGCGGCTCAGAAATTGATACACGGTTTGACCTTCGCTGTATTCTTTTGTTTCTTGCTGTTCGTGCATCACAAGCCTCATTTGCTTCGCTTTCTTTTATCGTCCGCCATTCTGTTCGTGATGGTTGGTTTTCTCCACAAACTATTTAAGAAGTGGGCCGGGGACACCAAACATGAAGATTACCGGGCTATGGCCGAAGGCCTGCGCGTCAGGTTTTTCTGGAAGTTAGTCGGAATTAAAGATTCCGTAGCTGACCATTATCTCGGCAAGCAACGATCGGAACTCGATTGGATTCGCAATGGATTTCGCGGCTGGAATGTTTTAGAAGGCCGCCCAAATCAGGCAGACCCGGGCTCCTTGGACCCCGAAGACCAGAAAAATCGCCTGGGATTCGTGCGCAAATACTGGATCAACGATCAGCAACAATATTTTCAGCGCGCGTCCGAAGGCAACCTGGAAACTCACGAATCGCTGGAGTACTACGAGAATCTGTCGATTGGCGGTGTGATAATCATGGGTTTCGTTCTCTTAGGCCTCACGTTGATCAACAACGAGACCTATTTCGATCCGGCTACGATCGCGCTCGAAGCTTTTCTCGCCGGCGCCGCCATCCTACATCACTACGACAACCAGATGGCCTATAACGAGCGTGCCAAGCAATACCAGCGCATGGCTTCCCTTTTCGCTCACGCCTCCGATCTCCTCGGAAAGTTTCTGGAGCGCGACGACTACGAGAATGCTGTCCGCTGCGTCAAAAAGATCGGCAACGAAGCTCTAACCGAAAACGGCGACTGGGTCCTATTGCGCCGCGGACGCCCCCTCGAAGTTCCTCACCCGTAGAAGTCGGCCAGATCTCAGTTCCCAAATGCCCGGCGATTCCCTGCCAGGAATCGCTCGTCCGCTGGTGTTTCGTTTCCGGTATATCCTGCGAACATCGATACGCATAAATCGCTTGCCCGTCTCGATCCTGTTGTAGACTTTTAGTCACCCCTTCCCAAAACAAAGCAGCTTGACCCACGGCTTCGCGCTGATTCCTGCACGTTCGCTTTGTGCCTGCTGGCTTTTGAGGGACGCATGCTTATCCGTACCGCCGAGTCAAACATACTCGTTCTTAGCAGTCCCTCCGGCACGATATAGGAGCCACCTCATATGCGATTGACCATCAAAACTCAGTTGTTCGGTTTGACCACGACCGCACTGGCGTTCTTGGCAGCCGTGGGCGCGACCGGCTATTGGGGTATCACCATCGTCGAGAAAACTACCACCGAGGTCGCCGCAACCGGAGCGGCCATCCGCAATCACGTGGAGGCCCCTACCTACGTGGACATGACACGCGAAGATATTTCTGGAGCCATTCACAAAACCGGGCAAGAGCAGCAAGACAGCTTGAGCAACCTCGCCCTGCACTCCCAGGTCTTAGCGCAACGCATCACCGCGTCTCGTGACGCGGTCACGGATCCGGTTCTCAAGACCGCCCTGAACGAAGAGCTCAGTTTGATGCAACAGTATCAGAGCGCAATCGACGCGTTCTCGAAGTCCGCTTCAAGTAATCCGAAGACGCCTCCAGACGCCGATCCATGCTTCCAGCTCTACCAGGCGCTACAAGCCAAGATCGAGGATAGCAGCGAGCAATTGGAAGCGGCTGCGAAGCAAGCCGAGTTCAGCGCCATCCTACAGGGGAGCCGCGCCGCCCATATCATCATGGTGATCGGCGGAGCATCTTTTCTGATGATGTCCGTTGGCAGCTTCGCCTTGACGCGCAGGATCACCCGCTCACTCAGTCGATTGATCCAGATGATTCAGGATATCGCCGAGGGCGAGGGCGATGTTACCAGGCGCCTCGAGGTGGCCGGGGGCTTCGGCGACGACGAAATGGGGGAAGTCAGCCGCCTTTTCAATCTTTTCATGGACAAACTCCAGGTAATCCTTCGGGGAGTAGTGTCCCACACCGGCAAGCTCACCGTGGCCAGTCAGCAACTGCTGGAGTCTAGCGAACAAATTACCATCAATTCCGGCGAGACCGCCGCGCAGTCCAATTCCGTTTCCCGCGCCACACAGCAGGTCAGCCAAAATCTCAACAGCCTCTCCATCGGAGCCGGCGAGATGACCTCCACCATTCAAAGCATCGCCAACAACGCCCAGGAAGCCGCAAGAGTGGCATCCACCGCGGTGGGCGCCGCCCAGGTCGCCAATGCTTCCGTCGCGAAGCTGGGTAAGTCCAGTGCAGAAATCGGCGAAGTCATCAAGGTCATAACCTCCATCGCGCAGCAAACCAATTTGCTGGCCTTGAATGCCACCATTGAGGCCGCCCGTGCGGGCGAGGCCGGTAAGGGTTTTGCGGTCGTGGCCAATGAAGTGAAAGAACTGGCCAAGCAGACGGCAAAAGCCACCGAAGACATCGGTCTGAAAATCGAAGCCATTCAGGCGGACACCAAGGGGGCGGTGGCGGCGATCGGAACGGTTAGCGGCGTGATCAATCAGATCAACGACATTTCCGCAACCATCGCCGCCGCCGTCGAACAGCAGGGTGCCACCACCACCGAGATGACCCGCAACGCCGGCGAAGCCGCCAGCGGAGCCACCAATATTTCCGCCAGCATTGGAGAAGTCGCGCAGGCCGCCGACGGCACGTTGTCACGCGCGCAAGAATCTCAAAAAGCGGCCCAGGAATTGACCTCCATCGCTACACAACTGGGCAGCCTCATGCGCCAGTTCAAAATCGAGCGCGGCGACCGTCGATTCAATACGGCCGTGTCCGTCAGGATCAAGACCACCGACGTCAACGGCCACGTCCTGGAGCAAGAAGTCGTCACCGTTGACATCAGCAAGCGGGGAGCTCATTTGAAAGGCATCCGCGGCAAACTTCGAGTGGGGAGCGCTGTTTCTCTCTCTCGCTCGGACAAGGTCGAGCAGTTTGAAATTGTGTGGGTCGGAGAAGAAAGTACCGTGCGGGCTGGCCAGATTGGTGTCGCCGCAGTCGATCCCGCGACTTCTTTTTGGGACGATATGATTGAAACGCTGTCACAAGCCGAGATGCAGAGCGTAGCGTGAGCGAGCCTTCAAACTCGCTCGCCCGCCCGCGAACAACGCCGCCGAAATACTTCCGCGCAGACGCCACAATCTAGCGAGTTGCTTTCTTGCTTTCCATTCCGGAACCCTCGCATCCTCTTTCGGTACTCGGCGCACTCATTTCGTCTATAAATGCCATCTTTGCTTGGTTTCCCGCGCGACTCCAAGTGGCAACTCGAATGCTCGACCGACCGTGGGTTCATAAGCGTTCCCCAACTCGATTGAGGAACGGCGGTATCGGGGATCCCGGGGCAACTTTTGGGCGTGCCGCGGCGTTGCGACGACTTGGCGGGGAACGCCTCTTGCTCGCTCGGTGAAGCCCGCCAACTCCCTCTCGTATTGCACTGCGTTTTTCACGGTCTGTGTAATCAGCTCGGGATCGGACGGGGGAGGAAATGAAAAATACGTTTGTGCCATCCACTCTGAAACTGGTCGGAGGGATGAGTCTGGCTCTCTGCCTGGCCTTGCCGTTTTCAGCTCACGCCCAACAGCCGACAGATTCAGTTCCAAATCCGGACGATAGCAATCAGCAGTTATTGCAACGAATTAAGGATCTGGAAGCTAAGGTTAAACAGTTGCAGGACAACGAAGCTGCTCCTGCACCCGCATCCCCCTCCGGCAATCCCGCCCCAGCCCCTGCAGCTCCTGCCGCAACTGCCGGAGCGCCAGCCGCGGCTCCTGCGCCGGAAGCACCAGCTCCCGTCGAAATGCCGGCCGTAAACGAGGTCGCACCACGGCTGAAGTTGGTCGTTTTTGGCGACGTGGGAGCACAGGACTTCAGCCACGTCCCCAGTACTTTCGAATTTGGGTCCCTCGACCTGTTCATGACCGCCCGCCTCTCCGACAAAGTCTCCACTCTGGGAGAGGTTCTATTCGTAGCACAGAGCGACAACTCCATCGGCTTGGACGTCGAAAGGCTGCTGTTGCGCTACCGGCAAAGCGACTACTTCTCGGCCGCGATCGGGCGTTACCACACCTGGGTTGGCTACTACAACACCGCTTTCAACAAGGGAGAGTTTCTGGAGACCAGCGTCGATCGGCCCTTCATCTATGCCTTCGACGATTCGGGAGGCGTGCTGCCCATGCAGGATGTGGGCATTACGGTGACCGGCAAGATTCCCTCCGGCAAGGCCGGATTGAACTACGTCATCGAAGCGGGCAACGGCCGCGCTTGGGGCTTAAACGTCGAGCCGGCGCAAAACAACCAGGATGCCAACAACAGCAAATCGATCAATGGAGGTCTCTTCCTGCGGCCCGAAAGATTCTCAGGTCTCCAGCTCGGATTTTCCATCCGCCACGACAACCTTACGGTTCCAGGTCCTCCGGTCGGCGAAACCATCGCCACCGTGCACGCGGTTTATATCAATTCCCAATATGAAATCCTCAATGAGGGCGTGCTGGTAAGGCACGTCGAGCCTAGCGGTCCGGTGTTCCAAACTAGCGCCTTTTACAGCCAGTTCTCTCGCGGCTTCCGCGCCTTTCGCCCGTATTTCCGATATCAGTATTTTAATGCTCCCAGCAACGATCCGGTCTATTTCTACGCCGGCCAGAATACCTACGTCCCGCTCTATGTCACCACCTTTGTGGGCAGGCTCAACGGTCCCTCGCTGGGAATTCGCTACGACTTCACGGAACACTCCGCGCTCAAGTTCCAGTATGACCGCTTCTCGCTGCGGGGGCTGAATACCGAAAATGGCCTGACGGCCCAGGTCGCATTCACGTTCTGACGGAGATCGCGATGAAAGAAAACCGCAGCGTTGTAAATCCGTTTAGAACTGCCGTCACGGCGGCAATCGCGATTTTGACCATGGCGGCCGCCACCTGGTCGGTGTTCGGGGTCCTCCAGGCCCAGGCCGCCGGTGATCCGATTGTCGTCATCGTGAACAACGCGAATCCAATCGACAACTTAACCGTCGGAGAACTGAAAAAGCTCTTCCTTTCCGATCGCAGCCGCTGGGAAACCGGAAAGGCGGTGGCACCCGTGATGCTTGCTCCAGGCGCGCCGGAACGAACTGCGTTTCTGAAGACCGTCTGCGGAATGAACGACGCCGAGATGGGCAAGTATTTCATGCAGGCGGCGTTCAGCGGCAAGTCCGCGACTCCACCTAAAGAATTGGGCAGCGCGGGCGCGGTTAAGAGCTTTGTGGCCTCTTCACCGGGCGCAATCGGCTTTATCAAGGCCTCTGACTTGGCGTCAGGCGACAGCACGGTAAAGGCCGTAAAGATCGACGGCGCCGCGGCCAGCGATCCTGGTTACAAGCTCAAAATGTAACCTCCGAAAGGCGGCACGCAATCCAGGAAAGGCGTCTCCGATGAGCTTAACCATCAAGACCCAGCTGTTCGGTTTGGCCGGCAGCGGGTTAATGTTCGTGGCAGCCGTGAGCGCAACCGGATACTGGGGCATAACCTCCGTCGACAAGACCACCGACGAAGTGGCCGCGACCGGCGCGGCTATCCGAAACCACATCGAAGCCGGCATCTACAACGACTTGACTCGTGCCGACATCGCCGCGGCCTTCACCGGAAAAGGGGACGACCAGCAGAATGCTGCCGATGAATTTGTACAGCACAGCAAACTGCTGGAAGAGCGAATCGCGAAAGCACGGCAACTGGTCACCAACCCGGACAGTCAATCCATGCTCGATGACGAAAAAAAATTGGGTGAGCAGTACGTCCAAGCAGGAAACTCCTTGATCGGTGCAATCATCCATAGCCCCAATGCCGCGCCACCCCTGCTCGGCCCCTATTTGCAGCTTTACAAAGACCTTCAGGGCAAGATTGAAGAGACCAGCGACCAGTTGGGCAAGAGCGCAGAACAGGCCGAACTCAGCGCCAAAAAAACCACCGCCCGTGCCACGCGCGCTATGTTCCTCATTTGTGGGATATCACTTCTGATTCTGTTCCTCGGCAATTTCACGGTGGTGCGGTCGATCACCCGGGCACTTATTCGATTGACCCAAATGATTCAAGATATCGCCGAGGGCGAGGGCGATGTCACTAGGCGTTTGGAAGCAGCTGCCGACTTCGGCAACGACGAAGTGGGCGAAGTCAGCCGGCTCTTTAATCTTTTCATGGACAAACTCCAGCAAATCCTCCGGGGAGTGGTCTCTCAGACTCATAAGCTCACAACGGCCAGTGAGCAACTGCTGGAGGCCAGCGAACAAATCACGATCAATTCCGGAGAGACCGCCGCGCAGTCCAATTCCGTTTCCCGCGCCACCCAGCAGGTCAGTCAGAACCTGCAAAGTCTATCCATGGGAGCCGGTGAGATGACCTCCACCATCCAAAGCATCGCCACCAACGCTCAGGAAGCCGCAAGAGTGGCATCCGCCGCGGTGGACGCAGCCCGGGCCGCCAATGCTTCGGTTGCGAAGCTGGGCAAGTCCAGCGCGGAGATCGGCCAGGTCATCAAGGTCATCACTTCCATCGCGCAGCAGACCAATTTGCTGGCCTTGAATGCCACCATTGAAGCCGCCCGCGCTGGTGAAGCCGGAAAAGGCTTTGCCGTGGTCGCCAACGAAGTCAAAGAGCTGGCCAAGCAGACCGCCAAAGCCACCGAAGACATCGGCCATAAAATCAGCGCCATTCAGGCGGACACCGACGGTGCGGCAACGGCGATCGGGACAGTGAGCGGCGTGATTAATCAGATCAACGACATTTCCGCAACCATCGCCGCCGCCGTCGAACAGCAGGGCGCAACCACCAGCGAGATGACCCGCAACGCCGGCGAAGCGGCCACCGGAGCTGGCAACATTTCGGTCAACATCGGTGGAGTAGCGCAGGCTGCCGATGGCACTTTGCTGCGCGCGCAAGAGTCACAAAAAGCAGCCCAGGAATTGACCTCCATCGCGATGCAACTGGGCACTCTCATGCGCCAGTTCAAGATCGAGCGTAGCGACCGGCGATACAACATGACCTTGCCCGTCAGGCTCAAAGCCACCGACATCGCCGGCCACGCGCTGGAGCAGGAAGTCATGACCTTCGATGTCAGCAAGCGCGGAGCCCATTTGAAGGGCCTCCGCACCAAGCTTCGGGCAGGGGTCCAGGTTTCTCTCTCCCGCTTGGACAAGGTAGAACAGTTTCAGGTTGCGTGGGTAGGAGAAGAACATACCGCCCGGGCCGGCCAGATTGGCGTCGCCGCAGTCGATCCTGCCACTACCTTTTGGGATGATGTGATCGAAACACAGTCCCAACCCGAAATGGCGAGCGTAGCGTGAGCGCGCCTTCAGCTTCACTCACTCGCCCGCCCGCGAACAACGCCGCCAGATCTACCTCCCTGACCTTGAATACTTCCGAGCCATCGCCAATTCGGAAGTAATCCTCGTCATCCGTCACGCTAAACCACCGCGATCGAACACCCTGTAGCGGCCCCTTTCCGTTTACCCTGAGGATCGAAAGGAAGCGGGCGTCTTTCAGTTCCTGCCTCTGCCTCCCCCGTGTAGAGGCGGCTTTAAGTCGACATCTTGCTTCCGCAACTGAGGCGTGGATTCTCGAGCCGCTTGTCGTACGTAAGATTAAGAAAACACTCCACGCGCACCGAATCGAAGTCACGCAGGAAAAATTCCATCCCTAACCGCAATCCTCCGCGCCAGCCGAAACCCCGACGCCAGCGCCCCTTCCATATATCCCACGAACGCATAACACGTATGCTCGCCGGCGAAGTGCAACCATCCGTCATAGCCGGCATGCCAAAAAGGGCCCCACTGCGTCACCTCGCCCGGTCTCGGGAAATAGTAAGAAGCTTTCGTCCAGCGTTCTTTCGGCCAGTTCATAAATTTCTCTTTCTTCATCTCCGCTTCGATGCCAGGGTACGGCACCCTTAACGCCTCCACATATTGGTCCTTCACTTTTCCTCCGTCCATCTCCGACAGGTCCCTGGCATCCTTCGCGCCAGAAAACGCCACCATCACATAGCCTGGCTTCGACTTGTCGTCGGCTTCCGTCGTCTCCCAGGTCAGGTCCACGGGACCGTCCTCCGTCAAGTTTGGGCTGCTGGCAAAGTCCTCCCAGAACCGCCGCTCGAATCCCATCAGATATTTAACGTTCGCTCCCATCAACGGGGCATTTTTCAGCTCTCTTGCTAAGTCCTCGTCCTTGAATTCGATCAGATGCCACACAGAAGGAGGTACGGCCAGAATCACATCGTCGAACGGTCCAACTGTCTCCTGTCTACTGCTTTCGGGCTTCTTGATGGACCGTGGCTCACTCCCAGGTTTTCCGTCTTCGGGTCCGACAGAAACGCTCACTTCTAAAAAAACTTTCTCTCGCTCGCGCCGGATAGTCTTGACCGGGGTGTTGGCGAATACCGTTTGGGTTTTTTGATCTAGCTGCTCACGAAACTTCTTTGCTAACTGATCGTTTCCGCCTTCGCAACGATACACTTCCGTATCGCTCCAGTAGCGGTCGATCGCGCCGCCCTTGATCATCGCTAGAACACCCAACAAACTTTGCTCGCTGGCCTCGACACCGTTGTCGGTCTCAAGCATCTCCCGAAGACCCTTCTTGCACTCCTTGCTGCACTTAGCTTCATTGATCCAGCTTTCCAGAGACTTACTATCGAGTTCCTGCGCATCCCGATTCGTCCACGGCTCAAACGGGTCGATCACGCTTTCTGCCAGTTCGTTTAGTCTCTTGATCACGGTCCTAATTTCTCGGTTCAATTCCTTGCTCTGTTCAAAAGTCAGCGTCTCCCCATCGAACCGTATGGGCGAGTTGCCGTAGTCCTTAGCATCCGAAAACATCAAGTCGAACTGCTGAGCGTATGAATTCCAGAGAGGATGATTGCTTCCGATCAATTCACCCCCGCCCTCCACGGTCTTGCCCTTAATCAGTTCATCTTTCAAGCTGTGGACACGCCCGCCAACCCGATCCCGAGCCTCATAAACCGTTACCTTGTATCCCAGCCCTTGAAGTTCATACGCGGCGCAAAGTCCCGCAAAGCCACCGCCAACGACAGCAATGGTTTTTTGGCCCTTCCCAATCGCGCCGGCTTCACCGCCCTGTCGCCTAAGTACGTCTCGAGATTTCGTGGTCTCCAGAGTCGCCGCCAGCAGCGGCTTCCCTTCTCCTCCCGGCTTTAGCTGCGGAACTCGCTCGCGCGGGACCGTGTTTCCGTGTTGCGCCAGCAGCGTCGTATATAGAGTAGGCATGAACGATCACCTCCAGAAGTATCACTTCGTCGAGTCCAATCGTTAAAGGATGCTCGGGAGAAGGCAGCCTTTGACCGGGAACTAGTACCATTCCAGCTAAGTTCGCGCAAGAGTATTTTATCACTGGTAACTTACACTGTGGCACCGAGCCTATGAGAGTGACAGCGCCGCTCCACCGATGCCGATTGCTACGTCAATAACGATGCCAGTCACGAAGGGATGGACCTAACGTCACAGCTCGAGAAGATCGCTCAAGCGCACCCGTTCGATCGATCCCTTGACGGAGGTTTTGAGGACTTACGAGAGAGAATGGCAAAATATCTACCGTTTCCGCCCTAAACGGATTTATTTCAGATAACTGGCAAAAATACCTTGACAGAACTATACCCAATCGGTTATACTTAGACTCTAAGTGAGGAGGACACTAGAAAGGTGTCCTTGTGTCCGCAAACCTCGTCCACTCCGTTCCCTTTTACCCTGAGCCCGTTTCCCAAACACAAGGTCTGATCCAGCGATTCCTGTGTCACAACTTCCTGAATCGCGGGAAGCGGCTTGCCGTTCAGAAACACAACTTAAACCCTTTAGAATCCGCACTTCCGAGAAATTCGCCCATAACTCGTTTAGAATCCGCACTTACAAATTCATTAGACTTAAAGTCCTTTAGAATCCGCACTTACAAAAAAAGGTGGGGGGAGGGGGTCTTATTGTTAACCAAGTCAGCGGCGACGAATCCCCAGCCGAGCGGTGTAACAGTCCTCGAATCACGCGCCACGAATCACGGGCCACGAGTCGCGAATCACGGCTTTCAAGTCACCACCCAGCGTATTCAACATCCAATCGATATTGGTTCGCGAACCAGCCGTATACTTCTTATATGGATGAGGAATCCAAACTCGCTGGCTTTCCCTTGATCGGCGACGCCGACCCCGTCCCCGCGAGCCTCTTCGTCTCCTACCCCGAGCAGGCCAGCACCCTCACGCTCCTCTACGAGGTGAGCCGCGAAATCACCTCCATCCTCGACCGCGAAGAGCTGCTGCGCAAGGTCGCGCAGCGCGTCAAGAAAATCGTCAACTACCATGTTTTCAGCGTGATGCTCTGGAATGAGAACACTCAACTCCTCGAGAGCGTATTCGGCATGCGTTACGGCGACGCCATTCCGACGCGCCTGCGCCTCCCGCTCCACCAGGGCATCACCGGAGCCGCCGCAGGCGAACGCCGCACCATCCGCATCGCCGACACGCTCAACGATTCGCGGTACATCCAGTGCGATTCCGACGTCGCCGTGCGCTCCGAGCTCGTCGTCCCGCTGTTGCTGCAGGATCGCCTCGTCGGCGTCCTCGACCTGGAAAGCACCCATCCCAACGCGTTCACCGAAGAACACGAGCGCATGCTGACGACACTCGGCTCCTATATCGCCATCGCGCTCGAAAACGCTCGCCTTTACGAAGAGGCCCGCGAAACGGAACGTCGCCTGCAAACCGATCTCGCCACCGCGCGCGAAATTCAGCGCGGTCTTCTCCCCACCGGCGCCCGCGAAGTGCCCGGACTGGAACTCGCCGCCGCCTACGAGCCGGCCCGCGAGCTTGGCGGCGATTTCTACGATTTTCTTCCTTATGGTGAAGGCCGCCTCGCTATGCTCCTGGGTGACGTCTCCGGTAAGGGCACCGCCGCCGCGCTGTTCGCCTCGCTCGCCATCGGCATCGTTCGTGAGCACGTGGTCGAGCACCCGTGTCACCCGGCCGAGATGCTGGCCATGCTCAACAACCGCTTGCACAAAGCGCACTTCGACAGCCGATTCATCGCCACGGTCTTTTCCGTCTACGACGCAAGCACCCGCAAACTGACGCTTTCCAATGCCGGCGGCCCATACCCTCTTCTGGTTCGCGACGGCGCCGTCCAATCCATTCGCATCGCCGGCATTCCGCTCGGCTTGTTCCCCGGCACGGAATACGACGAAATCACTCTCGATCTCGTCCCAGGCGACACCGTTCTGTTCGCCTCCGACGGCATTCTCGAATCCTTCAACGCCGAGCAGGAAGAGTTCGGCGAAGACCGCCTCACCGCGGTCCTTTCCAGCGTTTCGCCCGATCAGTCCGCCGAAGAAATCGCCGCCGCGATTCTCGCCGCCACCAACGACTACAGCGCCGGCGCTATCGCCTCCGACGACCGCACCCTCCTCGTCCTCCGCGTAACCGACCACGATTCCTCCGACTTCTCAAAACTCCCCATCATCTACTGACATGCCGCCATCAAGCAGCGCCCAACGCGACGCAAACGCGACGCGATCGTCGAGACTTCCTCGCAGGGGCACAGCTCCGCTGTGCCCCAAACGCCCAGGCGCCAACCACCATCGATTCAATTCGAGCGGAAAATTACGACTCAGCGGGAACCAGGAACAGCAGCGGGAGCTGCAGCTACAGGAGCGGACGACGCCGGCGCAGCCGGACCCGCAACGCCGGCCTCGGTGACTTCGCGCCCTTCCAGAATCGGCAACCACTGCTGCCGCACCAGCGCGAATTCCGGCCACTCTTTTTTGCTGATGGGATCCGACGGCGGCAAACCCAGCTTCTCGAAATTTTTGTATTGCCCGCGCTGCAAAATGCGGAAATCAAGATGTGGCCCAGTGGAAAGCCCGGTGCTGCCGACCAGCCCGATGGTCTTGCCGATTTCGACGCGCTCGCCCTGGTGCACGAACATGCGCGACAAATGCAGGTACATCGTCTCGTATCCGTCGGAGTGCGCGATCTGAATCATGTTCCCTTCGCCGCCCTTGCGGCCCGCAAACTCCACGCGTCCGCTCCCGATGGTCTGCACCGGAGTGCCTACCGGCGCTCCGAAATCAGTGCCCATGTGCGGCCGGAAGAGTTTCAGGATCGGGTGATAGCGCGACTTGCTGAAATGCGAAGTGATCGTCGCGGTGAATTTTAGCGGCGAACGGAGGAATGTCTTCTGCAGCGATTTGCCGTCGGCGGAATAATAGCCGGGATGCCCATCTTCGTCGTGAAACAGTAGCGCCTGATATTTTTTGCCGCCGTTATTGTACTCGGCGGCGAGGATTTTTCCGTATCCCGCGGACTTACCATCCGCGTATTTCTTTTTCTCGAGCACAACGCGGAACATGTCGCCTTTGCGCGGATCGTTGTAGAAGTCCAGGTCGTATCCGAAAATCTGCGCTAGTCGCAACGCCAGTTCCGGCGATTCGCCGGTCTGCGCCACGGCATTGAACAAGGAGTCGCTGATACGCCCCGTAACCGTGGTGACTTCGGTTTTCGATGGAATCGCTTTCACTTCCGCCGAGAACCCGCCGTCGTCGGCGGGCGCGATTTTCAGCATGTGCTCCGGATCGATCCGGTAGTCGATCTCGCGAAGCTCGCCCGCGCCGGAACGATTCACCGAGATGGAGTTTCCCGCGCGCACCTGTCGCAGGTTGAAGATACGCTGCGCCGCGGTGGAGGCGCTGGCGGCATCGTCCGCACTCAACCCCGAACGCTGGAGGGCCGCCGCGAAATTTTCGTTACGCCCGACTTTCGTCTCCGTCACCGGCGGGTCAGGAGGTTCCACCTGCTGCTGCTCCTGTTCCGCTTCCGCCTGCAGCAACTGTTCTTCGTGAATCGCTGCGTCCGTGGCCCTCTTATGAAAAATAGCGGCGGCAACCGCCAGCCCCGCCGCCAACACTACCGCGATCACGATCAGCAATCGACGATTCACTCTTCCCCCAAACAGTCACACCCGAGCCCACAACACTTAGACGCAGAAACACGGAACAATGTTCACGCCGACGGTCTAGATTCTACAACAGTCAAATATTTCCGGGCGGGAATCTAACCTTTGTTGCTTGCCATAGTCTATCTATGGTATGAAGCATAGGCAGTCTATGACAGAGATGCTTTCAGGCGGGAGGGGCGAATGAACCGCGACGAGCTTTTACCGGGGACTTTGTATCTGCTGATTCTCAGGACTCTGGCGCGCGGCGGCGAGATGCACGGCTACGAGATTGCGGGCTCGATCCAGCGAATCTCGAAGGATGTGCTGCAGGTAGAAGAGGGCTCGCTGTATCCGGCGCTGCAACGCATGTTGATCAAAGGCTGGGTGAAGGCGGAGTGGGGCGTGACCTCCGAGAATCGGCGCGCGCGCTATTACAAACTGACGACGGCGGGACGAAAACAGTTGGAAGTGGAGACGGCGCAGTTCGAACGGGTGATGCAAGCGATGATGCGAGTGATTCAGACGGCCTGAGGGAAGACGTAATGACGTAAAGAAGTGATGAAGCAACGAAAAAGAGAAACAGAAAGAGGATAACGCCGAGGCGAGGTGTGACACATGAGCAGGATTGGAGAGATGTGGCGGCGCTTGAAAATGTTGGGACGGCGCGAGGAGCTTGCGCGGGAGTTGGACGAGGAGATGCGGTTGCATCGGGAGATGAGGGAGCGAGAGCTGGCGGCGCGCGGCGTCGAGGCTGACGAGGCGCGGTATGCGGCGGCGCGAGCGTTTGGGAACGCTACTGCGCTGGGCGAGCAGGGGCGAGAGGCTTGGGGTTGGCGGTGGCTTGAGGATTGCGCGCAGGATTTGCGATTTGGAGCGCGCGTGTTGCGCAAGAATCCGGGATTCACATTGACAGCGGTGTTGACCCTGGCGTTGGGAATCGGGGCGAACACGGCGATTTTCAGCGTCGTGAACGCGGTGTTGCTGCAACCGCTTCCTTATCGTGACCCGGGGAAGCTTGTGTGGGCGGACGAATATACTCCGCGGATGAATGACTTTGGCCTGCCGAACCCGGAATATACCAACTGGGCGTTGAACAATCACACCTTCGAGAACATGGGGGCGATGGGCGGCGCGGGCCCGATGAATTTGACGCAAGCGGGCACGCCGGAGCAGATCGATACGGGATTAGTCACGCCGAGCCTGCTTACCGTGCTCGGCGTGCGCCCAGCGCTGGGAAGATTGTTCTCAACAGAAGAGGGGCTGCCGGGCGGGAACAATGTGGTGATCCTGACCGACGGGCTGTGGAGAAGAAAATTCGGAGCCGATCCGAACATTGTCGGCAAAGGCGTGACACTCAACCAGCAAAGCTTCACGGTGGTAGGAGTGATGGGGCCGGAATTCCGTTATCCCCTGCGTGGTTTCAAACCAGAGTTGCTGGGAGTATTTCAGCTGCCGCCGAAAGTGGACTGGGCGGTGCGGCAGATGCAGCTGACGCAAGTGATTGGGCGACTGAAGCCGGGCGTGACCATGCCACAAGCGAACGCCGATCTGGCGGAGCTCAGCAAGCGCAGCGGCGCGGACATGCCCGCGATGTTTGCGCACATGAGAGACGACCTGCAGGTTCAGACGATCACGCTGCACGACAAGCTGGTGGGAGACGTGCGGCCGACGCTGTTGATTTTGCTCGCGGCCGTCGGCATGGTGCTACTGATTGCCTGCGTGAACATAGCGAACCTGCAATTGGCACGAACCACGAATCGGCAGAAGGAGCTGGCCGTCCGTGCGGCGATCGGCGCCAGCCGGGTCAGGCTGCTGCGGCAGTTGCTCACCGAAGGAGCGCTGATAGCGGCTTTAGGAGGGGCTTTGGGCCTTGCCGGGGCCGCGGCCGGAGTGCGTGTGCTGCAAACCTACGCTCCGCAGAGTTTTTTGCACGCACAACATATCGCGATCGACGGGTGGGTGCTGCTGTTCATGCTGGCAATCACGTGTGCGACGGTAGCGCTGTTTGCTGCGATCCCGTCGCTTCGAGCCTCGAAGCCCGACGTGGACACAAAGTTGAAGGACAGCCGCGACACCGCGACGAGCGGAACCGGCCAGCGCGGGTTACGCAGCGCTCTGGCGACGTGCGAACTGGCGCTGGCGGTGGTGCTGATGGCGGCGTCTGGTTTGTTACTGCGCAGTTTTGTTCTCTTGTCCAACGTTGACCCGGGATTTGACGCCAGCCATGTCTTGACCGTGTCGCTCATGCTGCCGATGAACAAGTACGAAGGAGCGGTGCAGCGCAACGCATTTTTTGACGAGGTGCTCGGGAAAGTGCGGGCGTTGCCGGGCGTGCGATCCGCAGGGCTGACGACCTCTCTGCCGCTGACCAACATCGTTATGCGACGAACATTTATGATCGAAGGACAGTCCGACAAGCCGGTGGATCAGGCGCCGCCAGCCATGGTGGAGGACGTGAGTCCCGGATATTTCGAGACGCTTCGGATCCCTTTGCTGGCCGGACGAGTGTTCGAGGATCTCGATTCCAAATCAGAGACGAACGTGGTGATCGCGAACCAGGCGTTCGTGCAGCAGTATCTCGGAGGCAACGCGCAGGCAGCGGTGGGAAAGAGGATGCGATTTGGAGGAGGACCCGGTACGCAATTGCCCTGGCAAACCATCGTCGGCGTGGTGGCGAGTGTGCGGCGCGCGAGACTGGATCGCCAACCTGATCCCGAACTTTACGCAGCGCGCGGACACGGCGGAATGCCGGAAACATTGGGCGGCTTGGCGGTGCGGACGGATGTGGATCCGCGGAGTCTGGTTGGCGGCGTACGCGACGCAGTGCAAGCGGTTGACCCGGAGCAGCCCGTGTTCGACGTCCGAACCATGCAGGAACGGATTGCCGATGCGGCTTCGGGTACTCGCTTCAATGCGACGTTGCTGGGATTTTTTGGATTTGTGGCTTTGACGCTTGCAGCGATCGGAGTTTACGGCGTGATCGCGTATTCCGTGGCGGAACGTACGCATGAAATCGGAATTCGCATGGCGCTGGGAGCGAGTCGCCGCGACGTAGCGGCGATGGTGATGACACAAGGCACGCTGATGACGGCGGCGGGACTCGCACTGGGGTTGGCCGGGGCAGCGTTCGCCACGCAATATTTGACCAGTTTGTTGTATGGCATTGCGCCGCGTGATCCGGCGACGTTCTGCGGGGCGGCGGCGATGCTGGGCATGGTGGCTCTGGTGGCGTGTTATCTGCCGGCGCGAAGAGCGACGCGCGTGGATCCGATGGTGGCATTGCGGCATGAGTGAAAATTGCGGAAGCGACGAAGCAAGGAAGTAACGACGTAAAGAAAAAAGCGAAGGTTTGGTAACGCGAGGTGTGATACATGGGCGCGATTGGGGAGATGTGGCGGCGCTTGAAAATGTTGGGACGTCGCGAGGAGTTTGCGCGAGAGTTGGACGAGGAGATGCGGTCGCATCGGGAGATGCGGGAGCGAGAGCTGGCGGAGCGCGGCGTCGAGCCTGACGAGGCGCGGTATGCGGCGGCGCGGGCGTTTGGGAATGCTGCCGCGCTTGGCGAACAGGGGCGGGAGGCTTGGGGCTGGCGGTGGCTTGAGGATTTTTTGCAGGATTTGCGATTTGGGGCGCGGATGCTGCGGAAGAATCCAGGGTTCATGCTGACGGCAGTTCTGACCTTGGCGCTGGGGATTGGCGCGAACAGCTACATTTTCAGCATGGTCGATGGGCTGCTGCTGCGGCCTTTGGCCTTTCCGCAGCCGGAGCGGTTGGTGGCACTCTGGGAGCGGGTACCGAGCGAGGGGATAGACCGGAGCGAGACTTCGCCGGCCAACTATCTCGATTGGGAGAAGCAGAACCACGCTTTCGATCACTTGGCTGCGTTCGTCTGGTGGGATGTGAACGTCGGAGGCATCGAGCGGCCTGATCACGTGCGGGGATTTCAGGTGACGCCGGATTTTTTCGCGGCGTTGGAAGCGCAGCCGATGTTGGGCCGCGGTTTTCTGGAAGAGGAAGGGCATCCTGGCAAGGACCAAGTCGCGGTCTTGAGCTACACAATTTGGCGAGAACGATTCGGCAGCGATCCGGCGGTGATCGGCAAACGAGTTCTGTTGAATGGAGTCAGCTGCACGATCGTCGGCGTGATGGGGCCGGAATTCAATTTTCCAGCAGGCAGCCGGATTTGGGCGCCGCTGACGTTCGGACCGGAACTGTCAGCTAACCGCGGGGCGCATTATCTGCGCGGAGTGGCGCACCTGCGGCCGGGAACCAGCGTGGCGCAGGCACAGGCGGAGATGAGCGCAATTGCGGCGAGCCTGGCGAAAGAGTTTCCACAAAGCGATTTGGGACGGGACGTGCACGTGCAGTCGCTTCTCGACAGCGAAGTCGGGATGGCGCAGAAGCCGTTGATGGTGGTGGTGGTTGCAGTGGGGTTGGTGTTGTTGATTGCGTGCGGCAACATTTCGAATCTGCTGCTGGCGCGCTCGGACCGGCGTAAACGAGAGACGGCAATTCGCACGGCGCTGGGCGCGACACGATTGCGGCTGGTACGACAATCGCTGGTGGAAAGCGTGCTCCTGGGATTGCTGGGCGGCGGAACCGGAATTTTACTGGCGGTGTGGTGCTTGCACGCGAAGCTGATCGCGGTGCCGGCGGAATTCGTGGAACTGGTTCCCGGGTTAAACCACTTGAGGATGAATTTGCCGGTGCTGCTGGTCACGCTCGGGATTTCGGTAGGAACCGGGCTGGTGTTTGGCTTTTTGCCGGCGCTGCGGGGATCGCGGCCGGACGTGAATGAGGCGCTGAAGGAAGGTGGAGCAGGCAGCGGCGCGGGGCGCAGCAGGACATTTTTGCGTAGCTCTTTGATTGTAGCCGAGGTGGCGTTGTCGCTAACGCTGCTGACCTGCGCGGGTTTGCTGATGAAAAGTTTCGTTCATCTGCTGAACGTTTCTCCAGGTTTCAATCCGAATCGCGTGCTGACCATGTTCGTTGCGTTGCCGCAGGTCAAGTACCCCGAGGATGAACGGGCAGTGAATTTTTTCGAGCAGCTCGTCCGGCGCGTCGAGGCGCTGCCTGGTGTGCAGAGCGTCGCGACCGTAAACATGCTGCCGCTCGGCGGCGCGAATATGACGCGTACCATTCGAATCGAAGGGCAACCGGAGCCGGCGCCCGGGCACGAGCCGGAAGCTAGTTTCCGCAGCATCAGCACGAGCTACTTCCGGACGATGCAAATTCCGCTACGTGAGGGCCGGGAATTCACCGAAGAGGATTCCGCGACTCATCACGCTGTGGCGGTCAACGAGGCTTTCGCCGAAACGTATTGGCCGGGGAAAGATGCGCTGGGCAAGCACGCGCGATTCAGCGGGCCGGTGGAGAGCAATCCCTGGTACGAAGTGGTGGCGGTGATCGGAAATGTCCGAAATCAATTGCCGGAGCCGGCCCGGCCGGAGATGTATTTTCCGATGAGAGAACAAGTGCAGCGGACGATGGCGCTGGTGATTCGAACGTCGGTGCTGCCGACGAGCCTGGCAGAGAGCGCGCGGGCGGAAGTGCAGAAGCTCGATCCCGATCAGCCGGTATTTGACGTGATGACGATGGAAGACTGGAGATCGGTGTCGGTGATCGCGCAGCAAGTGGCGGGGACGTTGATGGCGGCGTTTGCGGCGCTGGCGCTGCTTCTCGCCTTGGTGGGATTGTACGGAGTGATTGCGTACATGGTCGTCGAGCGGCGGCGAGAAATCAGCATACGAATGGCGCTGGGAGCGCGACCTCGCGAGATTTTCGCGATTGTGATCGGAGAGGGTGGGCGGCTGGCGTTGATTGGGATCGCGGTGGGGCTGGCGGCTTCGCTGGGATTGGCGAAGGCGATTGGGGGCTTGCTGTTTGGGGTGAGCGCGACGGACGCGGGAACGTTTGTCGGTGTATCCGCGATTCTGCTGGGAACGGCGCTAGGGGCGTGCTACATCCCGGCGCGGAGAGCGATGCGAGTGGACCCGATGGTGGCGCTGCGGCATGAGTGAGGAAAACGAAGCAACGAAGTAAAGAAGTAATGAGGAAAGCCAAACCAAAGATAACCCAGAGAAGCCGAGAGCGCAGTTTCGCGTGGAATTCTTGGCCCGATCAGACTACTTGGAATAAAAAAAGCGGGAGCGTTGCCGCTCCCGCTTTGAAATCGATGGATCGCGCTTAGTTTCCGGAGTTGACGACTACCGTTACCGGCTTTACGGTGTCGTTCGGCGCGGTCGCGGTGGCGAAATAGTTTTGTTCGCGCAGGCGGCGATAGATGCGGCCGGCGACTTGCGCGGCGGTCGGGCCTTCCACCTGATGCGAGCTGCCGCGGAGAAGAACGGCGAGGGCGATTTTCGGGTGCGCTTCGTCGGCGTAAGTGACGAACCAGCCCACCTTCGAGGTTGGGTCGTTGCAGGTGCCGGTCTTGCCGAGCGGGGTTTCGTCGCCGCCGGCGTCAAAGCTGCGCTTCGCGGTGCCATACAGGACCGCCGCGAGCATGCCTTCGCGAATTTCCGGGAGGACCGAGGCGATATTCAGGTCACGCTTCACGCGCGGGGCAAAGGCTTGGATCTCGTCCGGGGTGCGCGGGTATTGCAGGTAGTAGAGCGTGCCACCATTGGCGAACGCGGCGGCTAGCGAAACGAGCTGCAGCGGCGTGATCTGAATTCCTTCACCAAAGCTGGACATGCGCGCGACGCCGCCGTGCGCCGGTGGCGCCATCGGGAACGAACCCGGATGCTCTTCCGGCAGATTGTAGCCGGCGAGCTCGCCGAGGCCGAGAAGACGGGCGTATTTCGAAACGGTTTCGAAACCCATGCGAACGCCGAGCTGCTCGAAAAAGTCGTTGTTGGAGTGGGCCAGCGCGTCGGTCAAATTCATGTAGCGCGCGTGCCGGTCGTGGACGCGGAGCATGGTGTCGCGGGTGATGACGTTCTCTTCGAGGGCGGCGAGCGCGACGGTCGGCTTGATCGTGGAGCACGGGATGTAGCCGTCGCCGAAAGCAATCTTTTGATTCACGATGGTGAGGATGCGGCCGGTGTTGGGGTCGACGGCAACGACAGCGCCGTTATAGCGGCCCAGGCCGGAGACAGCGGCTTCGCGAACGATGGGATCATCGAAGGTGCCGATATCGGCGAGCGTGGAATTCGCGAACGTCGGAACGCCGCGAAAATGCGAGACGCTCTTGTGCAGCGCGGGATTGCCCGCCGCCGGAGCGGCCGGGATCGGCGCTGCCACGGTTACGGCGAGTACGGCGGCCAGGATTGCTTTACCAAATTGCTTCAACGTCGGCACCTCAGAGCTAATTACCCGATTCGCCGATCACTTAGGAGGCGTTGTTTGTACCCTAAGAGAAGCCTTAGGGTCAACCTCTTAATGTCGCTTTCCCCCGGCGCTAAATCCGAAGTATCAGGTACTGCTGCCGGGTATAGATGCACCCGCCTGGCCAACTGCCAAGTCACTGATTACAGATGACTTAGTCGCCAAGCCGCACTTATGACTGCACCTAAGCGAAACACGCACAGAGCTCAGGTGATCCAAATTGTAGGGTTATGGGGAGTGGGTGGCAATAGGCTAGTAGGGCTGGTACCAAATTTGTGCTTTGTTCTGAATGACATAACTGAGGAACAGCACCTTTTGGTTAACTGGGCTGGGGTACGACGGGGATTTGGGAGCGGTTAAGGCGCGGAACAGCGCGAAACGGGCGAGTGCCACGGTGGTACATCGACTGTGTTTTGTGTGACAAAGGCAATGGGATGGCGTCTTTAGCTTAGGCTGTGAAACCTATGAAAACACTAATAGTTTGTGCTGCCGTCCTGGTGGTTGCTGCCGGGGTCGCGGTTGTTTCGTCCATTCGCGGGGTTGCGGCTGCGGGAGAATCGAACGTTGCGGGCGTGAGGCGGCTGGACGGAAGCGCGATCACTGGCGCGCAGATCGATGCGACGGTTACGAGCTTGCTGGCAGCGGGGAAAGTTACGGGCTTGGGTCTGGCGATTCTGGAGGACGGCAAAATCGCGTATCTGAAGGCGTACGGGATTCGGGACAAAGAGAAGAATCTGGCACTGACGACGGATTCGGTGATGAGCGCGGCTTCGTTCACCAAGGTGGCTTTCGCGTACCTGGTGATGAAGCTGGTGGAGGACGGCACGCTCAACCTCGACCGCCCGATGTTCGAATACCTGCCGAAGCCCCTGCCGGAATATGAAAACTACAAAGACCTCGCCGGCGATCCGAGATACAAGAAGATCACCGCACGAATGCTGCTGAGCCATACGAGCGGACTGCCGAACTGGCGGCGGTTCAGCGACGACGAAAAAAAGCTGCGAATCTATTTCGAGCCCGGTGCCAGGTTCTCCTATTCCGGTGAAGGGATCGACCTGCTGCAACTGGAAGTCGAGACGATTACGAAGAAGGGCCTGAAGGAATTGATGGCTGCGCGGGTGTTTGCTCCGCTGGGCATGGGCCGCACGAGCATGACCTGGGAGCCGCAGTTCGAGGACGATCACGCCAACGGCTACGACGAACACGGCAACTCACTCGGGCCCCAGCGCCGACCGTCGGCCGACGCCGCCGGGTCGATGAAAACGACGGTGGCTGATTTCGCGAAATTCATGCAAGCCGTGATGAATGGGACTGGACTGCGGCGCGAGACCCGAGAGTTGATGCTGAGCCCGCAGGCACGGATTTCTTCGGTGCACGAGTTCCCTCCCCTGAAGACAGAAACCACGCACGCAAACGATGGCATTCGGCTGAGCTACGGGCTGGCTTGGGGACTGTATTGGTCGCCGTACGGTAAGGCCTTCTTCAAGGAGGGCAGCGACGACGGGTGGCGGAACTACACGGTTTGCTTTGACGAAAAGAGGATGGGGATCGTGATCATGACGAGTAGCTCGAATGGCGAAGGGATTTACGAGGAATTGCTGGAGAAGTTGCAGAGGAACACGTTCACGCCGGTGGAGTGGGAGCAGTTTGTGCCGTACAACGCGGCGGGAAAGTAGATCTGGGGGGAGCGGGAGAAAATCAAAGGCTTAACACAGAGAGCACAGAGGTCGGAGCACAGAGTGCACGGAGAAACCTGCGCGATACATGAACCGGCGTAGCGGGTCGGCACTGAGAACCAGAGCGTTTAAGTCTTGCCGAGATGGGGCGCAGCAGTGCTGCGCCCCTACAAGTTTTGCCGCTCGCTTAGCGGGTTGGACGGGGTTTGGCGTCGGATGTGGACGCCGCGGCAGCGGCGGCTCTTACGGGCGGCTTCTCGGGTTGGGCCGGAGTTGCGTGGCCGTTGGGCCCGTGGGTTGGGGCGCCCGTGGTTCCGGCACCTGCGCTGGCGCTGTTGTCGGCTGAGGGGATGCCCAGCTTTTTGCGAAGGGCAGCTTCGAGTTTCTCGCGGATGTCTTTGTTTTCTTTGAGGAAGACGCGGGCGTTCTCGCGGCCTTGGCCCATGCGTTCGCCGCCAAAGCTGATCCACGTGCCGGACTTCTCGAGAACGCCCTTGTCTACGCCGAGGTCGATGAGATCGCCTTCGCGAGAGATGCCCTCGCCGTAAAGAATGTCGAATTCAGCTTCGCGGAATGGCGCGGCGACCTTGTTCTTTACGACTTTGCCGCGGGTACGCGAGCCGACCACGCGATCGCCTTCCTTGATGGCCTGGATGCGGCGAATGTCGAGGCGGATCGACGCGTAGAACTTCAGCGCGCGGCCGCCGGTGGTGGTTTCCGGGTTGCCGAACATCACGCCGATTTTTTCGCGGATCTGGTTGATGAAGATCAGGCAGGTGCGCGACTTCGCGACGATACCGGTGAGCTTGCGCAGCGCTTGCGACATCAGGCGGGCTTGCAGACCCATCGACGGGTCGCCCATGTCGCCTTCGAGCTCGGCCTTCGGGACGAGAGCAGCGACGGAATCGACGACCACGACGTCCACGCTGTTGGAGCGGATCAGCGTCTGTGCGATTTCCAGGGCTTGCTCGCCGTTGTCGGGCTGCGAGACCAGCAGATTGTCCACGTCCACGCCGAGCTTGCGGGCGTAGATGGGATCGAGCGCGTGCTCGGCGTCGATGAACGCCGCGATGCCGCCCAGCCGCTGGGCTTCGGCGATGACGTGCAGAGTCATGGTGGTCTTACCGCCGGATTCCGGGCCGTAGACTTCGACGACGCGGCCGCGCGGGAATCCGCCAACGCCGAGGGCCAGGTCGAGCGAGAGGCAGCCGGTAGGGATCACGCTGACTGGCACCAGGACGTCGCGGTTACCCAGGCGCATGATGGAGCCCTTGCCGTAGTCTTTTTCGATCTGGGATATCGCTGCTTCGATTAGCTTTGCTTTTTCGTCTGCCATTTCACACCTCAGTAGAGGAAAGTTTTACTGCCGGGTCCGACCTGCGCCGGGAAAGCGCATTTTTGTTTCTCGGTGCGTTCACTGTTGCGTTACTCGCCGTGTAGATTACCATTCGGTTTACTTTGGTGCTATCTTTATTTGTGCTGCTTCTGCTGTTTTCGTCCTGCTCGCTCTTAGCGCTGGGATCCTTTGCATATCCTTGCCGATATGCTCAGGATGACAGGTTTTGCTGGGCGGGCAAGTAGTCACGGTCAGCTCCTGTTGAAAACGCCGAAGACGAAGATAACAGAAAAGGCGAACAAAAAGCAAACACTTATTTTCGCTTTGTGTTCGCTGCCGGAACGCCGCTAAAGGCTCATCAGGTCCAGCACACAGGTCATCAATCCGTAGGCCACAACCCCCATCGCTACATATCTCCGGGTCCGCCAAATTACGACTCCCACTGCGAGTGGCAGGGGACCGCTCAGAATCATGGCCTAACGCGGATATGGGAACAAAGGGCCATTCGTCTCGTTAGCGGTACCCGTGAAGAAGATATAGAGACCGGTGCTGATCAGATATAGAAAAATGAAACCCTTATTCGCGACCCAGAAGCCGACCAGAACATGAAAAACCTTTCTAGCCGCCATAGGTGTAGAAGCCGCGGTGGGATTTGCGGCCTAAGTAGCCGGCCGCTACATATTTTTTTAGGAGCGGGCAGGCGCGATATTTCGGGTCGCCCAGGCCTTCGTGGAGGACGTGCATGATGTCTACGCAGACATCGAGGCCGATGAAGTCGGCTAGCTCGAGCGGGCCCATGGGGTGGTTCATGCCGAGCTTCATGACGGTATCGACGGCTTCGGGGGTGGCGACTCCTTCCATGACGCAGTAGGCGGCTTCGTTGATCAGCGGCATCAAGACGCGATTGGAGACGAAGCCGGGGGCGTCGTTGACGGCGACGGGAGTTTTCCCGAGTTTTTTCGCCAGGTCCATCGTGGCGGTGAAGGTGGCGTCGCTGGTTTGCAGAGCGCGGATGACTTCGACCAGAGCCATTACCGGGACGGGGTTCATGAAATGCATGCCGACGAAGCGCTCGGGACGCTTGGTGAGCGCGGCCAGCGTGGTCATCGCGATCGAGGAGGTATTGCTGGCAATGATCACATCGTCGCGGAGCAGGTGGTCGGCCTCGCTGAGCACGTGGCGCTTGATTTCGAGTTTCTCGGGAACGGCCTCGACCAGAAAATCGGCGTTGGCGACCGCGGACATGTCGGTAACCGGAATCAGCCGACTGAGCACAGTTCCCTTCTCTGCTTCCGCCAGCTTGCCCTTTTTGATTTCGCGATCGAGATTCTTGGCGATAGTGTCCATGCCGCGATCGAGGTAGCGCTGCTCGACGTCGCGCAAGATCACCTTGTAGCCCGCGCGCGCGAATACATGCGCGATGGCGTTGCCCATGGTGCCCGCGCCCAGCACGGCAACCGTGTGGATATGATCGATGGACAAAGCCGAGCCTCCGAACATTCGCAAAACAATAAGTGGGAAATTGCAAGAAACAAAGGATGCACGGCTAATGCGGAGAGGTCAAGCGAGCACGCCATCCCACTTCTTACTCAAGGAATGCGCGGCATCTCTTTTCGCAACGGCGTCCGAACCAACGAATACCAAACAAACATGAATGGGACTAAGGAAAGCAGCACATATCTACCCATTCGCTCCTCATACC
>JBEKWY010000032.1:0-41510 GCA_049512575.1 Candidatus Acidiferrum sp. | reverse complement strand
TTTCACCGTGGAAGCGGTGTGCCCCTCGAGCCATCCTCTACGCAAGACGGGGGCGCCCCGCAAAACATATGGCTATAACGGCTTGAGGCCTTTGGCATCCATCGAGGCCGGGATTGCAGCGGCAAAACCAGACCTATTAATCCCCTGTGACGACCTCGCCACCCGACAACTACACGAGATCCACCAGCGGGCGCAAAATCGCGGAGACGCGGGAGGGGCGATCTGCAAGCTGATCGAGCGTTCCCTGGGCACGCCGGAGAGCTTCCCGGTGGTCTATGCCCGGGCGGCGTTCATGGAAATGGCACAAGCCGAAGGCGTACGCGTACCAAGGACCGCGCTCATCAGGAACAGCGGTGAGCTCCAAGCGTGGATCGGGCGAGTTGGTCTTCCCGCAGTGCTCAAGTCGAATGGGAGCTCCGGCGGGGAGGGCGTGCGGATGGTGCAGACCGCGGAGGAAGCAATCCGAGCGTTTCGGAGACTGCAGGCCCCACCCCGGTTAGCGCAAGGCGTCAAGCGGGCGCTAGTCGATCGCGATAAAACACTGATCTTGCCATCGATTCTTCGTTCCCGCTGGGTAGTCAACGCACAGGAATTTGTTACCGGACGCGAAGCCACCAGCTTGATCGCATGCTGGAATGGAACGGTGCTGGCGGCCCTTCACTTTGAGGTGATTCACAAACAAAGCTCGTCGGGACCTGCGACGGTGCTCCGGCTAGTCGACAATGCGGAAATGGCCAACGCGACGCGAAAAATGGCGCAGCGGCTGGGACTTTGCGGATTGCACGGGTTTGATTTCATGCTGGAACAAACGACGGGGAATGCCTACCTGATCGAAATCAATCCGCGAACGACCCAAGTGGGGCATCTGACGCTGGGCCCGGGACACGATCTTCCCGCTGCTTTGTACGCCGCAGTGTCCGGGCAAGCGGTGCACCCCGCGGCGAAACTGACCGAAAAGGACACCGTGGTGCTTTTCCCGGGAGAGTGGACAAGAAATCCGGAAAGCACATTTTTGCGATCGGGGTACCACGACGTGCCCTGGGAAGAGCCGGACCTAGTTCGCGCTGGCCTCGAGAAGCATAAAAAGCTGAGCCGCTGGTATTCCCAAAAGAAGCTCGAGAGGGCGGTCGCTGTAGTTGGTGTTCCCCACTTGTAAAGGGCCGTCGACAGACGCCGCACTCCATGGATAGTCAATCAAAGCGAAGGCCAGGCACCGAATTCGGATTCCGAGTTTCGTCTGCCCATTCAAAGCACAGCGCAGCGCATTTGCACGTTCGCCCGAATGCAGAGAGACCACTCCAGGTGATGAAGTTTGGCGGGACGTCCGTCGGCGACGCAGTGCGCATCGAAAAGGTGGCGGAAATCGTTCAGGCCGCCGCACTCCACAGCGACGTGGTCGTAGTTGTGTCCGCGATGAGCGGCGTGACCAACAGATTGCTGGAAGCCGCGGCGGAATCGCAAGCAGGAAACGGCGAGGCGGCCGACGGTATTCTGCAGGAATTGAGAGCGCGACACGAACAGGTAGCCGGGGCGTTGATCCGCAGAAGCGTCGAACGCGATCTCGTCATCGGGCAGATGCGGGAGCTATTTCGCGAAGGTGAAACCCTCTGCCAACAGGCAATTGCTGATCATAGGCTAACGCCGCAAATGCGCGATTCGATCGCCAGCCTGGGCGAGCGACTATCGGCGCCGCTGGTAGCGCTGGCACTCACGGAACGCGGCCTCACGAGCGAAGCAATTGTCGCAACAGAAGTGATTGCAACGGACGCGAACCACGGCGCGGCTGATCCGTACATGGACGCGACGCGTGAACGGTGCGGTGCGCGGCTCCGTCCATTGCTGCAGCGAGGTATCGTTCCCGTCGTGACAGGCTTTCTTGGCGCGACGTCTGAGGGATTGCTGACAACGCTTGGCCGGGGTGGCTCCGATTACTCAGCGACGATTCTGGGAGCGGCGCTGGATGCCGACGAGGTTATTATTTGGACGGACGTACACGGAGTGCTAACGGCTGATCCGCGTCTAGTGCCCGAGGCGTGCACCATTCCGGAGATTTCGTACAGGGAAGCTGCCGATCTCGCACATTTCGGCGCGAAAGTTTTGCATCCGAAAACATTGCGGCCGGTCATGCAATCGCAAATTCCGGTATGGATTCGGAACTCGTTCGCGCCGGAACATGCGGGTACAGCAATAACCCCAACGGGAGTGGCGAGCTGCGCCGGCGAAGTGAAGGCCGTTACCGCGATCGGCGAGGCCCGAATGATTATCGTGGGCGGCGCCGGCGCTGCCGAAGTACGCGATGCCCTGGGGCGAGCGGGCTCCGCAGTATCCGCAGTTCGAGCCGATGCCTGGCTCGCGACGCGATCGGGATTGCGGGACGAAATCTGTATTGCGGTCAGCCCGGCGTTCGCGGAACGGGTGGCCAGCGCTCTGCGTGGGGAATTTGCCTCGGAATTGACGCAAGGGCAGCTAGATGGCGTGGCGCTGGGTGCTTCGGTTGGGATCGTGACTTTGGTGGGCCAAGGCCCGCACAAGCTATTGGAAATTCGCGAGCGCTCGCTCGCCGCACTGGATCGCGCCGAAGTCGAAATCGTGGCTGTCGGAGAGACATCCGCCGAGTGCAATTTATCCTTCGTGGTGAAGCCAACAGACGTGAACGAAGCACTGGTGGTGCTCCATCAGGAGTTCCGGCTCGGACAGCTCGATTCGCAAGCACTTCCTGTCAAAGTCCTCTAAGTCAGATCCCAAGCCACAAGCAATGCTTCCGGAGCCTTACGTTTGTTCTCGGCGCGATTTGTGTCAGTTGTTGAGGTGTTCGCGGAGGATGTGCAGCATCCGCCGCAGAGGTTCGGCGGCGCCCCACAGCAATTGATCGCCAACGGTAAATGCTCCGAGAAATTCGGGACCGAGCGCGAGCTTGTGGAGGCGCCCGATGGCGACGTTCAGGGTGCCGGAAACGGCTGTTGGCGTGAGGCATCGCTGCGTGGATTCCTTGTCGTTGGGAATCAATCGCACCCAGGAATTGCTTTTCGCCAGGATGTCTTCCAGTTCGCGCAGCGGGACGTCTTTCTTCAGCTTGATGCACAGACCCTGGCTGTGGCAGCGCATGGTTCCCACGCGCACACAAATTCCGTCGATGGGCACGGGTGGGTTGAGGCCCATGATCTTGTTTGTTTCGGCCATGCCCTTCCACTCTTCGCGGGTTTGGCCGCCGGGCATGTCGCGATCGACCCAGGGCACCAGACTGCCTGCCAGAGGCGCGCCGATTTCTTGTGTGGGCAGGTTCGACGAGCGTTGCGCTTCGATGGTCATGCGATCGACTTCCAAGGCATTTTCGGAGGGGGACGATCGGGTCAGATCGGTCAGACATTCCATTTGCTTGACGAGTTCCAACATTTTGGCGGCGCCGGCGCCGGAAGCGGCCTGGTAGGTCATGGTGGTCATCCACTCGACCAACCCTGCCTGAAAGAGTCCACCCACCGCCATCAACATCAAGCTGACCGTGCAATTTCCGCCGGCGAAGATGCGAAGACCGCGAGAAAGGCCGTCGCGGATCACCTGCGCGTTGACTGGGTCTAGAATGATCACCGCGTCGTCGCTCATGCGCAAGGTGGAAGCGGCATCGATCCAAAAACCTTTCCAGCCGGTCTTGCGCAATGGAGCGTAGATTTCCGTCGTGTATTCGCCGCCCTGGCAGCTGATCAGAACGTCGCACGCCGCCAGCTTGAGCACATCTTTGGCGTCTTGAAGCGCGCCCGAATCGCTGGCCTCGGCCGGCGCCGCGCCCCCGATGTTCGAGGTCGAAAAAAATACCGGCTCAACACCTGCGAAGTCGTTTTCCTCGCGCATGCGCTGCAAGAGGACGCTGCCGACCATACCTCGCCATCCGACCAGACCGAGCCGTAGCATGGGGTCTCCTGAAACTCTTACTGTATCGTGGGGGAGTGGAGGTTGCAGTTCAAACTTCTGGGAGGACTACGTAACGCAAACGTAGGAACGGCGGCGAACAATGGAGCATGAGCGAGAAGTGCACGCGAGGCCCTCAGCGGCGAAACAGGTTTCGGCAAAATGCAATAAAACGAAAAAAAGCTTTCTTCATGGGCCGAAGCCCATCCGTTCTAAGCGGGCTGCGCCGTGGCTGAAGCCCCGGCCTCCTAAAGAAAGACTTTTCGCGCGTTCCGCGTGGTGAAGATTTTCCGGGGCTTTCCTCGGGTGTGAGGATAAAATACCGGCGTTTCGGCGGTGACGGCGCCGGCACTTCCCCAGGCTGGCGAGTTCCATCTCTCGAGCGGTCCCCACAGCGAAAGGCACTCGAAAACCGTGGATTCTGCAAAAGAGCTCAATTTTCGCAAGAGAATTCCCGCGCTGGACGGGCTGCGTGGGATCGCGATCCTGGCGGTTTTTTTTCGCCACTACGCGGGAGGGCTGGAACAAACGGCGACTTCGACTGGAATGCACGTACTCGGGATGATATTCAACTTCGGATGGAGCGGCGTCGATTTGTTTTTCGTGTTGTCGGGTTTCCTGATTACAGGAATCTTGTATGACACGGAAGGAAGGTCCGGTTATTACAAGAACTTTTACGTGCGGCGCGTCCTGCGAATATTCCCTCCGTACTATTTGCTGGCGGTGGTTTACCTGTCGTTGACGCCGGTCCTGGCGGCGCACTGGAAGTGGGGACAGCTGTCGTTTCTGGTGTACCTGGGTTACCCGCTCGCGCTGATCTGGCCCGGGCTGGGAGTCGTTTCGCCATTCGTACACATCACTCACCTGTGGTCGCTGTGCGCCGAGGAGCAGTTCTACATGATCTGGCCGTGGACGATCGCAAGACTTCGCAACGGGGTGGCGATTCTGCGCGCGTGCCTTGCACTGGGAGTAACAACGCTGCTGCTTCGCGTCGCCATCTGTGTCACCGGTTGGGTGGACATCAACTGGACGCATGATTTCCTGGGCTGCCGGATGGATGCGCTGGCGGTGGGCGCGGCCATCGCGATCGTGGTGCGCGGACCGCTGAGAGATACGATCATGAAGTGGGCGCCCGCGGTGTTCTTCCCCTCCGCGGCCATCGTGGTTGCCATCTGCTTCCTTCGCCGCACCACGGATCATATCGACCCGGCCATCGCCACGATCGGGTTCAGCTTTATCGCGCTGACGTACGGAGCGCTGCTCACGCTGGCGCTGCGGCAGGGCACATGGCTGGAACGCGTACTTTCCCTGCGAGTTTTGCGGATCTTCGGGAAGTATAGCTACGGGATGTATCTGTTCGATTTTCCGCTGACTGTGTTTTTGAGTCCGAAGCGCGACTATTTCATCGCCGCCTCGCATTCCTATGCGATTGGGTCGGGGGTTTTTCTTGTTTTTTGCCTGCTCGTCAATTTGCTGGTGGCAGCAGCGAGTTTCCACTTCGTCGAGTCGCCGATCATGCGCCTGAAAACACGGTTTAACTATGCATAGCTCAGAGGATCGGAACCCGCAGACGGCGAGGATCGAAATCCACTCTTTCGAGACCGCAACGCTGACGGACCGGGAGTTTCTTACTGGTGGCAAAGAAAGAGCTTCGGCGCGAATTGGCGGGGCGTTGCGGCTTCCGGCGGGAGCCGCGCGCGTTCCGGCGGTCGTGTTACTTCACGGATCGGCCGGGATTGGGGCGAACGTCGATCGATGGGCTGATGAGATCAACGGGATCGGGGCCGGGGCGTTCCTGGTGGACAGCTTTACGGGGCGCGGCATCGTGCAGACGGTTACCGACCAGTCGCAGCTGGGAAGCCTGGCCATGATCGTGGATGGGTATCGAGCGCTCGATCTGCTGTCGAAACATCCCGGCATCGATGCTTCGCGGATTGTGGTGATGGGCTTCTCGAAGGGAGGGTTTGCGGCGCTGTATGCCAGCCTCAAGCGCTTTCGGCGGATGTACGGATCGCCGAGTGTGGAATTTGCGGCGTATGTTCCTTTTTATCCAGCATGCCATACGACGTACCTTGAGGATGAAGAGGTGAGCGATCGGCCGATTCGAATCTTTCACGGTGCGGCGGACAACTACGTGCCGATCGAGCCTTGCCGGAACTATGTCGAGCGGCTGCGCCGTGGCGGCAGGGACGTTCAGTTGAAAGAATACGCGGGAGCGCACCATGCGTTCGACAACCCGCTATATTCGCCGCATCGTTCGCTGCCGGATGCGATTATCACCGGGCACTGTGACCGGGAGGAACGTCCTGGGGGAGAAATCATCAATGTGGCCACTGGCGAGGCGTTTCGGTGGAACGACGCGTGCGTCAAGCGTGGGGGGACCGTCGGATATGATCCTGTGGCTACCGCCAACGCCACCGATGCGGTGAAGGCGTTCTTGAGCCACACGTTCCGCGGTTAGCTCGGCGGGTTCGCGCGACTCCGGACCATTGAAAATGTGGCAAGCTGATATCGCGTGCGCGTTCAACTCGGCCCGCGGCTTGGGATTTAGGGTAGCGATCTAAAACGGATTTCGGAACGGGGAAACATGAAGGACTGCCGGGACTTTTACATTGATGGGAAGTGGGTTCGGCCTACTCGAGAGCACGATTTTTCTGTGATCAATCCCGCGACCGAGGAATCGATTGCCACGATTTCTTTGGGCGGCGCGGCCGACGTGGACAAAGCCGTGGCTGCAGCCAAAATGGCGTTTGAGTCGTACTCGGAAACGACCGTGGAGCGGAGGCGGGAATATTTGCGCCGCATCATGGAGGTCTATCAAGCGAAGGCGGAGGAAATGGCGGAGACGATTTCGCTGGAGATGGGGGCTCCGATCTCGTTTTCGAAGGCAGCGCAGGTTGGGGCGGGGCTCGCGCATTTCAACGAAATCGTAAGAGTGTTGGAGCATTTCAAGTTCGAGGAGATTCAGGGCACGACCCTTTTGCGGAAGGAGCCGATTGGAGTGTGCGGGCTCATCACGCCTTGGAACTGGCCGATGAATCAAATTGTGGCGAAGGTGGCGCCAGCGCTTGCGGCCGGGTGCACAATGTTGCTTAAGCCCAGCGAACTGGCGCCGCTTTCCGCGTATCTGTTTGCGCAGATCCTCGACGAAGCCGGACTGCCGGCAGGCGTTTTCAATATGGTAAATGGCGATGGACCTACGGTAGGCGCGGCTATTTCGGCGCACCCCGATGTGGCGATGGTGTCGTTTACGGGATCAACGCGAGCCGGAATCGCGGTGGCGACTGCGGCGGCGCCTAGCGTGAAGCGCGTTACACAGGAGTTGGGAGGAAAGTCAGCGAATATTATTCTGGATGACGCCGATTTTGCGAATGCTGTGAAGGAAGGGGCGCAGGCTTGTTTTCGCAATACCGGGCAGTCTTGTAATGCGCCGACGCGGATGCTGGTGCCGAAATCGCGCATGGCCGAAGCCGCGGCAGCCGCTAAGCAAGCTGCGGAGGGGACTCAGGCGGGCGACCCTTTCACAAAAGGGACGAATATTGGTCCGCTGGCGAGCAGGGCTCAATTTGAAAAGGTGGAGAGGCTGATTCGTGCGGGAATCGAGGAAGGCGCCAAATTGATTGCCGGCGGGCCCGGCCGGCCTGAAGGCGTGGCCAAGGGCTATTTTGCTAAACCCACGGTGTTTGTCGACGTTCGGAATACGATGACCGTCGCGCGGGAAGAGATCTTCGGGCCGGTGCTCTCTATCATTCCCTACGAAGATGAGGACGACGCCGTGCGCATCGCGAACGACACGCCTTACGGGCTGTCTGGGTTTGTGACTTCGGGGAACCTGGAGCGCGCGCGGAGCGTCGCCAAGCGCATTCGATCGGGCAACGTGCACATCAACGGAGCAAGGCCCGACTTCGCGGGCTGCTTCGGGGGCTACAAGCAATCGGGCAACGGGCGGGAATGGGGAGAGGCTGGCTTGGAGGAGTTTTTGGAGTTGAAAGCGGTGTTCGGGTACGCGAGTGCCGCCAAGTGAGCATCTCTCGGTTCTTAACATCTTTGCCCTGCAGGAATAGGCGCCGCGGAATCTGAAGACGAGCCTCGCATTAATCATCCAGATATTATAACGGTGGGGTACTACATCGTTAGTACTAGAACCGCCTCTAAGCGGCCCTTTCGCGTGTGTACCAAAGTATCGGTCAGGTCCATTCTCAGGGCGTGATCCGATTGGAAATGGGATAGCATTGTCGAGTTAAACTACTTACTATCAACAGGTTACAGAAACACGCTTTTGGCAGTCCGAGTGCTCTACTTAACGACGAGCGTCACCCGCAGCGGCGCCTCAGTTAAACCCATGGAGAACTGAATGAAGCTTTCACGCACGATGTGGATTTTAGGACTGCTTCTGGTTCTGACGCCGCTGGCACATGCCGACGGAACGACCACGATGCTGTTCACCGGAGTAAACGGCGCCAACAACGGCGTTTACTACGTCAGCCCGTACACCGGGATCATGAATTACGGCACGTCCAACGCCCAGACGGTCGGCTTGTTTTGCGACGACATCAACAACGATGTTTATATCGGGGAAGTCTGGACTGCCAACGTCACGAATATGGCGTCCGGGAACCTGTCGAATACGCGATACGGCAGCACCACGGACGGCAACCCCAACTACACCAATGCCGCCAACGCCCTGCAATTGTATGAAGAAGCGGCTTGGTTGGTTTCCCAGTTTGGTTCGCATACCTCCGATTACGTCAGCCTCCAATACGCTCTCTGGGACCTGATGTCACCGGGCGCGGAGCCGACCAGCTACTCCGAAAGCGGTGTCTCGGTATCGCAATGGTTGTCTTTGGCCGCAAAAGACTACGGCCAGATCAACCCGGCGAACTTTGAAATCATCACCAACGTCGGACCGCTTGCGTATCGCGGTCAAGTGCAAGAGTTCATCGTTGAAACGCCGGAGCCAGCCACGGTGGTGCTGTTGCTGATCGGCATCGGGGCGATGTTCCTTCTGGCCTTGAAGCGCCAACGGCAACAGGTAGCCGCGTAATTTAGGTAACCCAAACCCTCAAGGTGCCTCCGTGCTTCGGCGCGGAGGCATTTGCACGTCCAGTGCAGTTACCATCCAGCGTCCTCGGTCTGCCGCGTTTTTTTGCGTCTTGAGCGGAAAGAATCTCAGTGCTCCCGCACATCGGCTCAGGCAAGCTGGGGCGCAGCGGTGCTGCCCCTACAAAGATCAGCGGCGTGTTCGGGCATCACGGGCCGCCGGGAAGCAATCGAGAGAGTAAACCTTGTCGGAATATGCTGGCGGGGGCGTAACCTAAGTCTTGGGAGGCAGCTTGCGCTTACTTACGCTCGCGCGGGGTGGTCATCGGCGGGCTGATTCGGAAGCGGGAAAGCGCCTCGCCTAGATTCTGAATGAAAGATTCCGAAGTAAAGACGTCGGCCTCCGGATGGGTAACGGCTGTGGTCGCGTTTGGCGCCACCTCATCGAGTTGGAACTCGTGCGCGACGTCTTCGACGATCTTCGCGGAGATCGGCCGTTGCTGATCGACATAAGCGTTGATGAGTGAATGCTCGCACAGGAGATTCACAACCCGAGGAATGCCGACCGAGTATTTATGGATCGTTTCAACGGCCTCCGGGCTAAAGATGGGCTCGCCCGAAGCTCCCGCAATCCTCAAGCGCTCAAGGATGTAGTCATTGGTCTGCTCTCTACTGAGGGGAGTCGTCTTACAGCGCAGCATGATGCGCTGGCGCAGCTGCCGGAGTTGCGGCAGCTTTAATTTCTCCTCCAACTCGGGCTGGCCCGACAGTACGATCTGCAGCAGCTTCTCCGTGGAGGTCTCCAGGTTGGTTAAAAGCCGGATCTCTTCAAGCACGGGGTAGGTCAGGTTCTGCGCTTCGTCCACGATCAGCACGGTGGTCTCGCCGGCGCGGAAGCGATCGAGAAGCCATTGATTCAGGCGCATCAACTGCTGGCTCTTGTTGCGCGACTCGCACGTGATACCGAACTCCGCCAGAATGAAATCGAACAATTGACTGCTATTCATCCGGGAGTTGAACAGAAACGCGGTTCGGACTTTCTGACCGTGCAACCAATCGAGGAGGCGGTTGACCAGGGTAGTCTTGCCGGTTCCGACTTCACCGGTTAGGGTGATGAATCCCTTGCGGTTCTGGACGCCGTATTTTAAACCGCTCAGCGCTTCCTCAATCTCCTTGGTGAAAAAGAGAAAGCGCGGGTCCGGATTGACGTTGAAGGGATTGTCCTTTAGCCCAAAGAAAACTTTGTACATGGTCTCCGACTCTCGTTAACCGCTCCGCTCATCAGCGGGAACACTCTGACCGCGGCCACTCCACGGCAGAACTTATCCCGTGCAACCAACCTCTCACCCTCAAGTTTAGCGCAATATAAGTGGCCGCGTGTGCCATTGAAAGCTGACGGCAATTTGGTGTTGCAAGTAGCTGATACAGGAACCTGGCGGACACCCCGGCAGACCGGTGTCCTGGACGTAGGCGGTATACCCGATCGTAAGATTCGCGTTGCGGCCCAAGGGCCGGTCCAGACCCGCGCCCGCGAACCAAGCATTAAAAGTCGGCGAGAGTAAAGCTCCACTAGGATTCGTGAGGGCCGCATTTCTCGCATACCCGAAAGTGACATTGCCGTGCCACACGCGGGAAATTTGACGATTGACGGCGCCCTGGATTTGATCGGTGTTTGAACCCGTTAACGCACCGCCGCCTCCGGTGACGCCGTGGTTATAGTTCAGCGAGAAGCCCGTACGTGAGAACGCATAGGTCAGGTTGCCGCCCCCCGACACCGCAGTTTTCTGGGTCACACCATTCAGGGGAACCCTGAAAACCGTAATCTGCGGACCCAAGAAAAGCTGAAAGGCAACTCGGCCGGTAACCTTGCGGCCATAGGCCATCTCGGCCACATGATTGGTGATCGCTTGCGGGTTACCGATATACTCATAACCCGAAAAGCGGTACAGCACGCCGATGGTATCTTTTTTCGACAAGGCGTAGTTGTAGCCAGCACTGAAGATCGAATCGTCGGAATTGATATTCCCCGCTTGGACGAAGCGCAAAATACCATATGAGCCGGAGAACGTTAGGGACCCGCGCGGACTAACGTCGAGAACAACCTGCGTCGTAGCAGAATTGCTGTAGCGAGTTCCCACCGTGAAAAAAATGCTTTGGCTGGGCTGATAGCTGGTTTCCAGCGCCGGCAAAGAAGGTCCGAGAGACCCGGCAATACCCGGGGTCGCGAGACTGCTCCCAGCGCCAAAACCGAATTGGCTTTGCGGGAGATAGCTGAATTGGTCGATGAAAGACAACTGCCATCGCCGCCAGTTGAAAGCTTGCATCACTCCCAGTTGGTGATAGTAACCATCTCCCTGAGACTTATCGGTCGAAAAACTCCCGCCGCCCGAATAGTTGAGGGTTAGCTGTGAATGACTCCAAGCCTGCAGAAGGCTGAGGTTGCCAGCGACAAAGCTAGCCGAATTCCAGTCAGAGACGGTCGGCTGGGTAAGGCTGTTGGAGCGCACGAAATTGCCATACTGGATGCCAGGCACCCAATAGCTGTGGCGCATGTCCGGCGTACCGACGCCAGGCACCAGCACGCCTGTCAGCGCGGTGTTATCGGGGTTCAGAGTAACGGCCTGATCGGGCGTGTCCGCTTGATCGCCGCCCATAGGGTCGTACTCGCGGCCCGCAGGTTTGGGCTGTGACGGGTTCGGCGCGGGATTTTCCTGTGGCGGGGTGTCCTGCGGCGGTGTGTCCTGCGCGCGGGTAGGTGACGCCGCGAAGAGCGACACTACCGCAAAGAGGAACGCCGCAGAAAATACCGGAGCGTGCTTCATAACCTTCCCATCCATCATTAAGGCACTACGATTACATCGCCAGGTTGCAGCGGAATGTTCAGTTCCGGCTTCTTCCCGGACACGACCGCTTTGTAGTTGAAAGGATGCTTCACTTGCTTCCCGTCTTCGGTACGCAGGACATAGATGTTTTTCAGTTTGGCGAATTGTGAGAATCCGCCGGAACTTGACAGCGCTTGCAATACCGTCATGTTAGGGAGCAACGGGAAGGCACCTGGGCGGGTGACCTCGCCGGTGACATACACGCGACGGCTATTGATCTCGGTAACGCCTACGGTCACCTGAGGGCTGGTGATGTATTTCCTCAGGCCGTCTGCGATTACCGCGGCCAACTGGGTCGCGGTGAGGCCCGCGGCTTGCACGTCGTTGATCAATGGCAAGGAAATGCGCCCATCCGGGCGAACGGGAGCGGTCCGCGAAATCTCTGGCTCTTTCCAGACGTCGATACGCAGGACGTCCTGTGGGCCAATCTTGTATTCGGCGTCATTCGCCGCGGCTTGTTGCGACGGCGACGTTCCAGTCTTCTGTTTTGAACCATCGGAAGCAGCCTGTCCATGGGCCTTGGGCGCAATCGCAACGGACAAGAGCAGCGCAGCGCCCATCAGAAGACCAGTCGAAAGCTTCATCACGTCTTCCCCTCACCTTTGCCCGGTAGCGGCAAAGCCGCGCCAATCTGCTTGATCTTATACAGCAGAGATTTATAGCTAATCTGCAAGTCCCGCGCTGCCCGCTTACGGTTCCAATGGGTCTGTTCCAGGGCCTTTAGGATCAGTTCGCGCTCCGTCCGCCGGGAAGCTGCCCGAGCAGCCACCTTCAGCGAAGACCCGCTCAGCCCCTCCGCCGAGGTTACCGGCTGCGCCACCCGACTCACTCGAAGATCGCCGAGCGCCAGCCCTGCGTCGCCGACCGCTACGATCTTTCGGGCGACGTTCTCCAACTCTCGAATGTTCCCGGGCCAGTCGTAGGCAAATAACAGTTTACGAGCTTCACGGCTCAGTTCTGGGGTATTTTTTTTCAATTCGTTCGCATGCTTTACCAGAAAACACTCGAGGAGGTCTGGGATGTCTTCCTTGCGATCGCGGAGCGGCGGCAACCGCAGAATCACGCCATTGATTCGGAAATAGAGCTCCAGGCGGAAACGCCCCGCCTCGATCTCCTTCTCAAAATTGCATGATGTCGAGGAAACTACTCGGGAGATCGGTTTCGCGCCCCCGTTCTTGCATTCCCCATCTGGTAGCAGGGAGAGCAAGACCCGCTGGCAGGCGGCATCCAGTTCGTGGACGCCGTCCAGAAATACGGTTCGTGTCTCGCCTTCAGCAACTTCGCCAGCGAACTGAAAAGCCGCGCGAACCTCGTTGAGCAGCTGCCCAGCGTCCAGCGCGGCACAATTTATTTTGGTGAGGGAGGCTTCGCCGCGTCCGGAGAGCCGATGGATCAAGCGCGCGTAGACGTCCTTGCCGGTACCGCTCTCGCCAACCAGCAGAACGGGGATATCCGTCCTCGCGATCTCAGCCGCGAGCACGTTCAGGGAGTGCATGTCGGCTCCCTGCCCATATACAAAGGCGGGGTCCGTGACGTAGGCAAAGGTTTGAGTCGCCATTTATGTCGCAGTTTTCCACGTATGAGATGAGCAGGTGCGGTACCAGCGGGCGGGCCTCGCGACGGCAGTTTAGTATCACATTAAACTATTGATAATAAATGGCTTAAACAGATATTGAGCCTGGATTTTGGAGCTCTCGGATGGGTGCCCGTCCGACTTTACTTCCACCAAGTGGCAATTGTTTATCCCCGGTCAACCCGGCTCGTCGGGGTCGGGTCGGAAGGTCCCACCGGTGGCCCTGGATTGGCATGCCTCCAAGCCAAGTAGCACAGCGTGATGAAAATGAGCCACGGCGGGCCAGCAAGCAACGCAATGTGAAAGCTGGGCACCCACCAGGTAGAAATCAGTACCGCCAACAAAGCGATAAGTCCAAATAACGAACTCCACGGTCCGGGCGGCGCGAAACGCAGAATATGCTTTTTCGCGCGGGAGGTCGCCTGCCGAAACGCAAGGTGCGTTATCAAAATCATGATCCAGATAAACGGGCCGCCGAAGAACGCCACGCCGATCATGAACACAAATGCCGTGTTCTTGAAGAGTTGAGAAAGAACCAGCGCCGCAGCCATACCCACGCTGGACGCAAGCACTGCCGCTACCGGCATGCCGCGCTTACTCAGTCGCCCCAGTCGAGCGGGCGCATAACCTCCCCGTGAAAGCGAAAATAGCAGCCGCGATGTGAAATAGACATTACAAGTCGCGGCCGAGAGCGCGGCCGTCAACACCACAAAATTCATGATGTGTCCGGCAGCAGGAATTCCCACAGTTTCAAACACACGGACGAAAGGGCTCTCGCCCAGTCCGATCTGAGTCCACGGCACGATCCCTACAACGATAGCCAGGCTTCCGATGTAGAACAGCACCAGCGTAAACAGGGTCCGCCGTAGCGCGCGCGGCACGGCAGTCTTGGGATCGGCAGCTTCGCCCGCGGTAGTCCCTACGATTTCCAAGCCGAGATAGCTGAAGATCGCCATCGTCACGCCCAGCTCGACGCCGGACCATCCGCCAGGAAAGAATCCCCCGTGTGCCGTGTAATTCGCCGTACCAATGCGCGGAAATCCAAACCCAAAGAGCAAAGCCGTGCCCAATACCAGAAAAACGGCGATGGTCACGACCTTGATCATCGCGAACCAGTATTCGAGGGTCCCGAAATTCTCAATGCTAATGGTGTTGACGTAAATCATCGCCAGCGAAAATCCTGCGATCCACAGCCAAGCAGGAACATTAGGAAACCAATACTGGCAGTAGATCGCAGCGGCTACGACTTCGCTACCGATGATCACCACCAGGCACAGCCAATACGTGTAGCGAATGGCAAATCCAGCCCAGGGATGGAGATAGATCTCGGCGTGCAGACCAAACGTGCCCGCGGTCGGATGCTCCACGGACATTTCGGCGAGCGCCCACATGACCGTGAGGGCCACAAACGCACCCAACACGAAGCTGACAATGACGGAGGGACCCGCGAGTTTCACGCCGATAGCGCTGCCGAGAAAAAGCCCGGTACCGATCGTACAGCCCAGGCCGATCATGGCCACCTGGCGCGGTTTCAGTTCACGGCGAAGGCCAGACTCGCGCTGAACGACCTCGGTTGAAGGAGCGGTCTCCGACGCGGCGCTACTGTCAATTTGAGGCTCAATCATAGCGCCGCATCGTAGCAGAGCCGCCGCCGCGCACCTAAGGCTCAGGGCCCTTTTCAGTCCGCGAACGTGGCGCGAGGAAGATTGCGTTACGTCTGCGAGCGGAGATGCGCGGCGACAACCACAACGGAGGCGCGATTATAGAAAGATAAGAATCTCGGACAATAATGGAAAAGAACTACGGGCGAGAACTAGCCCTGGCGAACAATCGTGATGTTGACGGTGACCGCGATCTCTCTCGAGTGCGCCGACCTGGCCCAAATTACTCAGTCGGCAAAAGAAAAACGGCCACGAACTTTTTCGGTTCGTGGCCGCTACCAACCACCCCAACTAACTCACGCGGCGATCTGCTTCGCAAACGGGGCCACCGTCTTGATTTCGATCTTCCGCGGCAACGCACCGGCCGTAACCGGCGCCGTGATTTCCAGAACGCCGTTCACGTACTCGGCCGTCAACTTGTCGATCATCACGCCCTCGGGCAGCGTGAGTGTCCTCTCGAACACGCCGTAAGCAACCTCCTGCTCCATGAGCTCGACTTCCTTGATGTTGCGGGTGAACTTCCTCTCCCCATGGATCGTCAGCAGGTTCCCTTGCGCGTGTATTTGCAGTTCCTTCGGCTCAACGCCCGGCAGTGTCACGCGGCAAATATACTTCTTGGCCTCTTTGTCCACGTATGCTTCCACCGCTGGGGTGAAATTGAACTCCTTTTTGAATCCCGGCAGTTGTGGCACCACTGCCCACTCCTTGCCTGTCAGGATTCGATTGAACATCTCGTCGAATTCCCGACGAAAACCAAACAGCTCATCGTACAGATCCCTCATGACTTCCTCCTCTTTCGCCTCTCCAGAGGCGCCGCCATTAAAATTACGGAGGCAGCGGCAAAGGCCAATGATCTTCAGGCCTAATGGCCTTGCGCTTACACCGCTTGCTCTTCACGCGGACTTCATGCCTCGTCGCTGCCTTCCGGAGGAAGAACATCAACCGTGCCAGGTCGAACCTCATTTCAGGGGGTCTCTGAGGTGGAACCGCAGGCCCGGCCGTTTTTTCCTTTCCCGGCAGCCTAGGCGGCTCGCTCCCTTGACGGTTTCTCTGCCCTTTCTCAGCTTCCTTTTTACAACGGCAAACGCCGGTGTGTCTGTGCCAGCTGTCACGCCTCGACGTGACTATTGTCACGAAGTTGCGAATTTCGGCGCCGCCATTCGACAGAATTTGGTTCGGAGACAAGCCGCCATGCGCGCACGTGGCCGACAAACGTCGCGCGGTAGGCTTTTCACTCCTTGCGCAATCAGGTAAGATTTAAAAGTCGGATGAAAGCGGTCGCTATTTTTCGCTGAACGGTACGGAAACTTCGAGATTCAGCGAGATAGCTCCCTCACCACAATTCCGGGGTCGTCTAATTGGTAGGACACCAGCCTTTGGAGCTGGTTATCATGGTTCGAGTCCATGCCCCGGAGCCAATCTTTCTCAAGCCGTAACGCCGGATAAGCCGAGTTTTGCTCGAGTTTCCGAAACAATAGCCACAAACTTTCGGGCATTTTCGACGATGGCTTCCTTGTTGCCTGACTGCAGCGCAACCGGATGCACCAGTTCGCCGCCAATCCCGAGTGCGGCAGCACCCGCCTCCAGGAATTCCGCGGCCGTGGCGAGATTAACGCCGCCGGTGGGCACCAGCGGAATACCCGGCAGCGGACCTTTCAGCGCCTTGATGTACTTCGCGCCTCCGACTTGTCCGCAAGGAAAAACCTTCACAAAGTCCGCGCCGGCTTCCCAAGCCGTAAGCACTTCGGTCGGAGTCAAGGCGCCCGCCATGATCAACTTCCCTTCCCGCACGGCGAGCGCAACGGTTTCGCCCTTGAACCCCGGGCTCACCAGAAACTGCGCTCCTGCATCGATGCAGCGTTGGGCGGTCTCGGCGTTCAGCACCGTCCCGGCGCCGACCAGAAGTTCCGATGCGGCGTGCTTGGCGAGTTCACGAATGACTTCGATGGCTCCCGGCACGGTCATGGTGATCTCGACGATCGGGATGCCACCCTTGCAAACGCACTCGGCCGCAGTGCGCGCCTCGCCGGGAGATGAAGCCCGCACCACCGGCACGATACCAATTTGCAGGATGCGACCGCGAACGGCTTGCTTCTCCATCGAATGCACCTTTTTTCTAGAGGATTGCCGTCACCGCGCGATTCGCGCGCCGACCCCTTTCATCACTTGCAGCACATCATCAAGGGTTGCCATCGAAGTGTCGCCCGGCGTGGTCATGGCCAGGGCGCCGTGCGCTGCGCCGCATTCCACGGCAAATTGGGCGTCGCGGCCCGCCAGAAAGCCGTAAATAAGTCCTGAAGCAAAGGAATCGCCGCCGCCGACACGGTCGAAAATCTCGAGGTTTTCGCGATTTTTCGCCTGGAAGAATCTTCCGTCGTAGTAACAGACCGCGCCCCAGTCATTCTGCGTCGCGGTCTTGGCCTTGCGCAAAGTCGTCGCCACCACTTGAAACGGATAATCTCTGACCACTTTCGCGATCATCTGCTGGAATCCTTCGACGGCGAAGGTCGAATGATGCTCGTCCATGCCGGGCACTTCGTAGCCCAGCGCCGCAGAAAAATCTTCCTCGTTGCCTAGCATTACATCAACGAATGGCGCAATGCGCCGATTAACTTCCTGCGCTTGTTTTTTGCCGCCCAGTGATTTCCAGAGCGACGCCCTGTAATTCAAATCGTAGGAAACAATGGTGCCATGACGCCGCGCGGCTTGCATCGCTTCCGCTGCAACTTCGGGTGTAGTGTCAGAAAGCGCCGAGAAGATTCCGCCGGTATGAAACCAGCGCACCCCCTGCTTTCCGAAAATGTCATCCCAATCGAAATCGCCGGGCTTCAGCTGCGAGATTGCAGTGTGCCCACGATCGTACGATCCGGCCGCGGCGCGCACGCCAAAACCTCGCTCTGTAAAATTCAAGCCGTTGCGCGTCGCGCGCCCCACGCCATCGTGCGGCATCCAGCGAACGTAGGTTTGATCCACACCGCCTTGATACAGCAGATCCTGCAGCAAGCGCCCCACAGGATCGTCCGCGAACGCGGTCACGATCGCGGTATCCAGGCCGAAGCAACGTTTGAGCCCGCGGGCGACATTGTATTCGCCGCCGCCTTCGCAGACTTCGAAATCGCGCGCGGTCGCGATGCGGCGATCGCCAGGATCGAAGCGAACCATTACTTCGCCAAGACTGAGTAGGTCCCAGCGGCATCCCTGCTTCGGTTTAATCGCTAGCGCCACGCGTGTACCTCATTCGAACCGGCATCTTGCTCCGACGTCTGTGCGACAACGGGAAATGGGTCCTCAGAGGCTAAAGCCAAACCGAAAAGAAAGCCCTTACGGCACGGCTGAAGGCTTGCCCCGCCGTCGCTGCGCAGACTCTTTCGTACCCGCGCGGACCAAGCCCAGGCCGCAAAGGTGCCGGCCGCGACTTCGTAGGCGGCCTCTGAAGAGTTTCGTCGGGAAATGGACGGCGGAGTATTCAGAGCGAAACCCCGCGCTTCCAAGGAATAAAATCATCCTGCTTCAAAATTTCCGCCTTAGTCTGCGCTTCGCCGCTGGCCACGCGAATCACGCACTCCAGAATCGTTTCGCCCATTTTCTCGATGGTCGTTTCACCCGCGATGATCGGGCCGGTGTCGATATCAATGATGTCGGGCATGCGTCGAGCGAGTTCCGAATTCGTGGAAAGCTTTAAGACCGGCGCGATGGGATTTCCCGTCGGAGTGCCGAGGCCGGTGGTAAACAGAACGACGTTGGCGCCGGCGCCGACTTGCGCGCTGACGCACTCGACGTCGCTGCCGGGTGTACACAGCAGATTCAGACCGGGCTCGCTCGAATATTCCGGATAGTCGAGCACGCCGGTCACTGGCGACGTGCCGCCTTTTTTGGCAGCGCCCGCGGATTTCATCGCGTCTGTCAGCAGGCCGTCGCGCACATTTCCCGGCGACGGGTTCATCTCGAAGCCAGCGTGGACCGCCTTTGCGCGAGCCGCGTAGTCCCGCATCAAAAGCATGAAGCGGTCGCCAACTTCTTTGCGCGTGCTTCGCGTAATCAAATTTTGCTCGACTCCGCACAATTCCGGAAACTCCGACAAAATTCCCCGGCCGCCGAGCGCCGCGAGCAGGTCCGCGACGTGCCCTATGGCGGGATTGGCGGAGATACCGGAAAATCCGTCGGACCCACCGCACTTGAGCCCAACACACAAATGAGAAAGTGACGCCGGTGTGCGCACGGCTTTATCCGCTTCCACGAGGCCCAGGAACGTGTCCTGAATCGCTCTCGAGAGCATCGCGGATTCGGTGCCCATTTTCTGCTGCTCGAAAATCAAAAGGGGCTTGCGGAAATTGGGTTCGCGGCGCTTGATTTCCTCCAACAAAGTTGGCCCTTGCGCGTGCTGGCACCCGAGACTCAGAACCGTGGCGCCCGCGACGTTGGGGTGGTGAATGTATCCCGCCAGAAGGCCGCAAAGATTTCTGGTGTCTTCGCGAGTCGTTCCGCAACCTTGTTCGTGGGTCAGGAACTTGATGCCGTCGATGTTGCGAAATACTTTCGGGGTGGTCGGCGACTGCTGAACGTCGGCGAACTGAAGATCCTTGATTTCTTGGGACTTGCCTTCCCGAAAGAGTCGAACCAGTTCCGCGACATGGCGCCGGTAAACCTGGGGCAAGGCGAATCCCAGTTCCTCCTCAAACGCCTGCTTCAGAACGGCAAGATTCCTGTTCTCACAGAAAACTAGCGGGATTACCAGCCAGTAGTTTCGCGTCCCTACTTGCCCATCGTCGCGGTGATAGCCAAGAAATGTTCGCTCGCGCCAAGCGGAAACATCGGGCGGCGTCCAACGAAACGTTTCGGTGCTGGAATGAAAATCGGATGCGGCGTGCCGTATGTTGCGAGTCGAAAGCAGGTCGCCCCGGCCGATCGGCTCAGACGTGGTCCCGACCAAGCCGCCATACATGATGACCTGGTCGCCCACTCCCAGATCGCGCGTCACAAATTTCTGCTTCGCCGGAATGTCAGACAACAAGATGTACGTGTCGTCGGAAAATTGGATTTGCTGCCCCTTGAGTAGCGGGGCCAGTGCGACCAGAACGTTGTCTCGCGGGTCCAATTGCAGAACGCTGTTTAGCATCGATCGATTTTCTGATATAGCATTGGGCCAGCGCCACAACTATTTCGCGTGCTCCAACACAACGATGGTGTCGATCGGGTCGCGGCCGTCCTTCGGCAATCGCAGCAACAGGCCGCCGTTCAAAGGTTTGAGTTCGAGCGCAGTTTTCGATCCGAACAGGTGCGCCCCCGTGATCCCGGCCACGTCTGGAAGCGCAAGATACTCATCCGTCCAATCCAAAACGTGCAGGAAAACATCGTTCCCTTTTTGCGTGGACACGCCCCAGCTCCGCGGCGTGATCGGACCACCGCGGGTGCCGTAGATGGTGTCGCCGTTTTTTTGCATCCATTGCCCGATCGCGCGGAGCCGCTCGATGAACTCGGGTTGCACCTTGCCAGTGGGCATGGGCCCGATGTTGAGTAGAAAATTCGCGTTAGAGCCAGCCGCGCGGACCAGGTAGTGAATTAGATTCGGCACGCTTTTGAAATTTTTGTCGTTCTTGTTGTATCCCCAGGCGCCGTTTACCGTTTCGCAGGTCTCCAGGGGCAACTGGCTGATCGAGGTCTGATTGAAACCCGCCGTATTAGCTCCAGGCAAGTCTTTCTCAAACATCTGAAAATCTTCACCGTCGAAAGGCGCGTGGTGATGATTGCTGCCGATCAACGCGGCGGGCTGGAGTTTGTGAATGAGCGTGTAGGTGCGCTGCAATTGCCAATCGGCGTCAGGCTTGTCCCACATGCCGTCGAACCAGATTCCGGCGACGTCGCCATAGTTCGTCAGCAGCTCGGTGAGTTGCGCGTCCATGAATTCGAGATAACGGTTGAAATCACCGCCCTCCCGGCGGCCCGCGGAATGCCCAGTGTGGCCTAGCGGAAAATAGTCGGCATTATGCCAATCGAGTTGCGAGTGGTAGAAAAACAGCTTGATTCCCTGCTTCCGGCATTCTTCCGCCAGCTGTTTCAGCGGATCTTTTCCGTAAGGCGTGGCATCCACGATGTTCCATTTATTCTGCTTGGTGGCGAACATTGCGAATCCATCGTGGTGCTTGCTGGTGATGGTGATGTATTTCATCCCGGCGGCCTTCGCCAGAGACACGATGTCCGCGGCGCTGAACTCCGTGGGATTAAACTGTGGCGCAAACTTTTCGTACTCGGAGATCGGGGTTTTCTCGTTCTCCATCACCCATTCGCCCCGGCCGGGGACGCTGTAAACGCCCCAGTGAATGAACATGCCGAACTTGGCGTCCTGAAACCATTGCCGCGCTTCAAGATTTGACTCGGAGGGCTGGTAGCTCTGCGCAATGGCCGAGCGCGTCGCGAAGACCGCCAACAATATCATCAGCACCAGTTTTGTCGTTTTTCGATTCATTCTGTCTCCTGCTTAACGCAGCGGACATCAATCGCCGCGAGCCGGGCCTAAGAACGCCCCACCCTTCGTGACTCAGGGTAAACGGTCGGCGGCCGCTACAACTTCTCCAACTCGAAAACTTTTTCCATCATCTGCCAGCGTTCCACGGAACTCGCATTCGGAAGAGGGTTCTGGAACTTGCCCATGAGGTCTTCCCACTCGCGCACCTTGGGATTCTCCAGGTCCATGTTGGCTTTCTTCGCGAACGAAAACCCTTCGTTGACTTCCATGATCATGAACATGCGCGTGCCCAGCAGATAAATTTCCATGTCGACGACGCCGGCATTTCTCAAGCTCTTGGTGATTTCGGGCCAGACCTTTTGATGGTAGCGCTTATACTCGGCGATTAGCGCCGGATCGTCCTTCAAATCCAAAGTTAGGCAAAATCTCTTTGTGGGATGTTTCGTTGAGATGGTCATCTGAATTCACTCGCACTCCGAAAATGGGTTCTTATCCCGTAAAATCTGTTCGTCTCCTTGATCTTCTCAGGTCAACGCACGATCGAGGTGCACGTACCCTCCATCGACGTACAAGTGCTGGCCGGTAACGTGCCTCGCCTGTCCGGAAATCAGGAATAGTACGGTGGCAGCGATCTCTTCCGGCAGAGTCATGCGTTTGCCAAGTGGAATTTTGGCAGTGATTTCGCGCAGTTTTTCTTCGGGATCGGGAAATGTGTCGAGCCATTGCCTGTACAGCGGCGTCATCACTTCCGCGGGAACCACGGCATTCACACGAATTCCGTAGGGCAGCAATTCGACGGCCCACTCGCGCGTGAGCGCCAGAATCGCTCCTTTAGCCGCAACGTATCCAGAAGTTCCGCCCTGTCCCGTCACAGCCGTTTTCGATGCGGTGTTGACGATGCATCCCTGCGACTTCTTAAGCGCGGGCAGCGCATAGTGCGCCATGTTGTAGTAGTGCAGAAGATTCCGTTCGAGCGAGCCGACATATTTTTCCGGGCTACCGTGCTCTAGACCAACACGATCGTTGATGCCCGCGTTGTTGACCAGGACATCCAATCGGCCAAATTCGCGGAGAGTCTGCTCGACCGCCAGCGCGCAGTCCTGGGCAGAGGTGAGGTCAGCAGAAATGAATCCACTTTTCTTTCCCGACTTTTCCAGTTCGGACTGAAGTTGCCGCCCCGCCTCGATGTCCTTATCCACGACGACAGGAACGGCCTCTTCGACGGCGCAAGCACGCACGATCGCCGCACCAATGCCCTTCGCGCCCCCGGTGATGAGAACGACTTTGCTTTTAAGCTGCAAGTCCATCGGCATGGGCCTTCAAATCGTAAAATCGAATGGCATTGGCGCCGAAAATGTTTTCCCTTGCGGCCGGCGCTTTCCGATTCACGTAACTTTCGATGATCTGCTTCACTTGCGTATAACTAGCAGCCAGAAGACACACGGGCCAATCGGACCCAAACATTAATCTTTCCGCGCCAAAAGATTCAAACACGACGTCCAGGTACGGATCGAAATCGGCCGGCGTCCAGTGATGCCAGTCGGCTTCGGTGACCAGACCCGATAGTTTGCAACATACATTCGAATGGCGCGCGATGCTGCTGATCTGCGTGGCCCACAAGGCGACGTTCTTGGCCTTCATCTCCGGCTTGGCCACATGATCGACGACAAATCGCTGCTCGGGAAATTTCGCGACCATCTCTATTGCCGCCGGCAGTTGCTTCGGGTAAATGAGGATATCGTACGTAAAGCCGAATCCCCGCAAACACGAAATGCCACGGGTGAAATCGGGCCGCAGCAAGAAACGGTCGTCGGGCTCGGACTGGACAATGTGGCGGAAGCCGCACAATTTTTTGAATTGAGAGAAAAACTGCAGCCGCTCTTCCAATTGGGGAGAAAGAAGATCGATCCAGCCGACGACACCGGCAATGCGCTCGGAGTGTTTCGCAAGTTCCAGCAAGAACAGCGTTTCCATCTCGGATTGATCCGCTTGCACCGCGATGGAAGCGTGTATGTCATTGGCATCGAGTTGCACGGCCAATTCCGCGGGCAGGAAGTCGCGCTTCAACACGGCCATGGGCTCGGTGATCCAGTCATGCCGCGAGGAATCATAGGTCCAGAAGTGCTGATGCGCGTCGATGTTCATCAAGATTCGTTTCGAGTCCGAAGCGCAAGGCTTGCCAAGTTGGGGCGCAGCCTGCCTGCCGCAGGCGGGCTGCGCGCCTACAAACGCGGCCCTTGGCCGCACCACGATACATTAGGTGCGGTCAAACATGATCGAGAAAATGAACTTCGCTGAGGCCACGTAGGTGAGCCGCAGCGGTTTCCGCGGTGATGTCGCGCTGCGGTGAAGCGAGCATTTCGTATCCGACCATGAACTTCTGCACCGTGGCGGAGCGCAGCAGTGGCGGAAAATAGTGCCCGTGAAAATGCCATTCCGGGTGCGGCTTGCCGTCGGTCGGCTGCTGATGAAAGCCCATCGTGTAAGGAAATGCGGTCGTGAAAAGGTTGTCGTAGCGGATGGTCAAGCTCCGCATGATCGCGGCCAAATCGTTGCGCTCCGCATCGCTGAAGTCGCCGAGGGTGCCAGCGTGGCGGCGGCTGAGAATCATCGTTTCGAACGGCCAGACGGCCCAATACGGCACCAGCGCGACGAAATTCTTGTTTTCGGCAACAATGCGCGCGCGGTCGTTCATCTCGATCACTAAATACGAGCAGAGCAGGCATTGCTTGTTTGCCCGCAGATATTCGTCTTGCGCAGCGAGCTCGCGGGTCGGTTGATTCGGCAGCGTTTCGTTGACCCAAATCTGACAGTGAGGGTGTGGATTGCTAGCGCCCATGAGCGCTCCGCGATTTTCGAAAATTTGCACGTGTTGCACCCACGGCAACTCGCCAAGTTCACGATACTGCTCGGCCCAGACGTCGATCACCACCCGCACTTCCTCGAGTTGCATGCGCGGAATCGTCAAATCATGGCGAGGAGAAAAACAGACGACGCGGCAAATGCCTCGCTCGCCGCGAGCCACGATTAAGCCACCTTGATCGATCTGGAAAGGCGAGGCATCAGGCAGCAGCGCGGGGTAATCGTTGTTGAAAACGTAGGTGCCCGTGTAGGCGGGGTTGCGCGCCCCGCCCGCGCGAGAATTTCCCGGGCAGAGATAACACTCCGGATCATATTCGACCCGCGGCGCCGCGACCGGACTGGCCACTTGCCCCAACCACGGACGCTGCGTGCGATGCGGCGAGACCAGCACCCACTCTCGCAGCAGGGGATTCCACCGGCGATGCGGCGCATCTTTGTGTTCAGCAGAGGTCATCGCGATAGTTGCTTCTAAGTGCGGCTAAAGATCGGACGTCGCCACCGCCCCGGCGCCTTCAGCGGGCTTGCAAATGTAAATTTGCGGAACCAAGCCGGTTTCCCGCTGGTAGGCCTTGGCCAGCTTCTCTTTGAACTCGCCCGCGTGCCTCGTATCCACAAGGTTGATCGTCGAACCGCCGAAACCTCCACCGGTCATGCGCGCGCCGTAAACACCTTTTTGCTGATATGCCAGGTCTACCATCAAGTCCAGCTCGCGGCAGCTCACTTCGTAAAGATCGCGCAGGCTGCGGTGCGATTCCGCCATGCGCTGTCCAAATCGATCGATGTCACCGGTGCGCAGCGCCTGGGCGCTGTCCAGCACGCGAGCGTCCTCGCTCACGATGTGCAGCGCGCGCTTGTAGATCACGTCAGTGAGCAGGCCGCGATGCTGCTCCAGCTGCGCCAGGCTGACGTCGCGAAGAGCGCGAATCCCCGGCAGAACCGTTGCCAGCCGGCGAACTGCCTCTTCGCAATCGGCGCGGCGCCGGTTGTACTCGCCGGAAGCGTGCTCGTGCTTGACCATCGTGTTGCTGATCACCAGTTTGACGGAATCAGGAATCAGCAGGGACTCGAAGCTTAGCGCGCGGCAGTCGAGAAGCAGCGCGTGGTCTTTCTGGCCATGCAGGGAAACGAATTGATCCATGATGCCCACGCGCGCCCCGACGAATTCGTTCTCGGCCTTCCGGCACAGACGCGCCAATTGGAGGCGATCCGGCATGGCGCCAGAGTGTTCGGCAAGAGCCAGTGCGGTCGCCACCTCGATGGCCGCCGAAGAACTCAAGCCCGATCCCATGGGGACTTCGCTCTCGATCAGGAGGTTCGCGCCGCGCAGGGCGAAACCCGCTTTCTCCAGCTCCAGCGCAACGCCGATGGGATAATCGCTCCAGGATTTCGAGGGGGAAATGGAATTGAAAGAGAGATCGGCTTCGGCCGCGGCGGAAAATTCCTCGGAATAAATGCTGAGCTTGCGATCATCGCGCGGCCCGATCGCGACCCAGCAATAAAACTCGATGGCTGCGGGCATGGCGAAGCCGTCGTTGTAGTCGGTGTGTTCACCGATGAGATTTACTCGCCCCGGCGCGCGAAAGACGCGAGAAACGCCGTCAAATCGCGCTCGATACCGTTCTGCAATGTTCGACCGTCGCGTCATGGACTCTTGTCCCCAACAAAAGTCACGTAAGCCGGAAACTTGGCTTACCAGGGTCTCCTTGTCTAATGGCCAGAAGATTCCGACGAATGCAAATTCTGCGGTGCGAAATACACCCCGCGCGGAACGCGCAAAAGCACCATCAAGCTAGACGCGGGTACCACAATTTCCCAAAGGAGGTTGATATTGACTCCCAAGAATTGTCCGTAACGTGAAGGATCGGCCGAAGTAGCATAAGCGGCCAAGATGAGTCCAAGGAGGGAAAGCGGAATTTCCATCGGCAGTCGCACGTCGAATCCCATAATTTTTTCTACCAGAAAAAGAGTTTTAAAAGAAGCATCGCGCCGGTCACAGTGCCCCAAGTGGTTAAGCGGTTCACTTGGGACGCCGCAGGGAGGGTACCTGAGCACGCATTGAGCCGCAAGGACTTCGCGGCGGAATTCTCGTACGGATACACCCCAGCACTTGTGGCATTATGTCGCTCGTAGGAGGTTATTGGCAACCACATGTCCAGAGCGAGCGCTTCCCGGCGGGATTTCCTGAAGCTTGCGGGGGCCGGCGTGGCGGGCACGGCCTTGAGCGCGGCCGCGTCGAGCTACGCTCGAATAGCGGGGGCGAACGACCGGGTCGGCGTGGGTATTGTGGGCTTCTCCGACCGCTGTCGAGCCAGCCTGATTCCTTCAATTCTGAAATCGGCGGGCGAGCTCAACTTTGAGTTTGTCGCGCTCTCTGACATCTGGAGCCGCCGGCGGGAGGACGGTGCAGCGTATATCGCAAAACTGACCAACAAACCGATCGCGCTGGCGCGCAACAACGAGGAACTCTACGGCAACAAGGATGTACAAGCCGTGATCGTCGCGACGGCGGACTTTCAGCACGCCACGCACGGCGTCGAAGCGGTTCGCGCGGGACGCGATGCCTATATCGAGAAGCCGCTCGCCGATACCATGGAGGATGCGCGGGCCATCCGCGCCGCCGTCAAGGGAACCGATCGTGTCATAGCGATCGGCACCCAGCGGCGCAGCTCGGCTGTTTATCAGCGCGCGCACGAATTTATCAAGTCCGGACAATTCGGCGACATCGTTTCCGTGGAAATGACCTGGAATGTGAACCAGCCGGGGCGCTGGCGGCGCCCTAAGCTGGTTTCGCAACTGCGCGAAGCGGACACCGACTGGAAGAGGTTTCTAATCAACCGTCCGTACGAACCCTTCGATCCTCGAAAATATCTGGAATTTCGGCTGTTTTGGCCGTTCTCTTCGGGCATACCCGATCAATGGATGGTCCACCAGATCGATACTGTGCATTGGTTTACCGGCTTGCCGCGCCCGCGCAGCGTCGTCGCCAACGGCGGCGTCTATCACTGGCACGACGGACGTAAAAATTGGGACACCATGACCGCGGTCTTTGATTACGGCCCGCTGGACGATGCGGCGAAGGGATTTCAGGTGGTGTACTCGTCGCGCATGACGAATTCGGCGGGTGGCGTGAAGGAGTTGTATTTTTCGAACGGCGGGACGCTCGACCTGGACAAGAATCAGGTCACCCCGGCGGGCGGACTGACCGAAGAATTTGCGAAGGAAATGGATGTGAAGCCAAATCTGCTTCCGACCGTCTCGCTGGCACAGCCCTCTTCCGCAACTACGACGGCGGCGAATACGGGCACAGATGATGCCACCGCCGCAAACGTCCGAAACTGGATGGAGTGCGTGCAGAGCCGAAAGAGGCCGAACGCGGACATCGAAGCGGGGTATAGCCATTCGATAGCGTTGTGTATGACCATCGCTGCGATGCAGACCGGGCAACGAGTTACTTTCGATGACACCACGCAAGATGTTGTCGTGGGAACGAAAGGCGGGCATGTCAGGCCGCTACACGGCGCGCCACGCGTTGAGCCTCCTCCAAGCGATGGGCCCACCTAATGCTTTCGAAGAGACTCGTTCTCTTTCCTTCCTGGCCTTTCGCTGACAATCTACTCTTATGTCCATAAACATCGGTCTGATCGGCGGCGGCAATATCACCGAGACGCACGCGCGAGCGGCGCTAGCGATTCCGGGAGTAGACATCTCCGCAATCTACGGTACGAATACCGCGAATGTCGAACGGTTATGCCGCGAATACGGCGGGCGCGGTTTTCAAGATTTTGAAGCGTTCCTCGCACACCGTCCGATGGACTCGGTGATCATTGGCAGTCCGTCCGGGCTGCACGCTGCGGAAGGCATCGCGGCGGCCAAACGTGGACTGCACGTCCTGACCGAAAAACCCATCGATATCAGCACGAGGCGGGCGGACGCGCTGATCGAAGCGGCAAGAACATCACGCGTGAAGCTCGGCGTTATTTTTCAAGATCGCGTGAAGCCGGACATTCGGCGACTGAAGAAATGGCTCGATCAAGGTGCTCTTGGCAAAGTTTTGTTCGTTGACGCGAGGGTGAACTGGTATCGTCCGCCGGAATACTACGGCAAGTCGAAATGGCGTGGAACGCTGGCCTTGGACGGCGGTGGCGCCTTGATGAATCAGGGCGTGCATACCGTGGACCTGCTGCTCTGGCTGCTGGGCGACGTGACGCGGGTGCAGGCACGGACAGCCACCGCGTTACACAAGATCGAATCCGAAGATACGGCAGTCGCTATCCTCGAATTTGCCGGCGGCGTTCTCGGAACGTTGCACGCGACAACCGCCGCGTATCCCGGGTATCCACGCCGAGTCGAGATCACCGGATCGGAAGGTACGGTGATACTCGAGCACGATCGCATCATCGCGGCCGATCTTCGCCAGCGCCCCGCAGATTTCGGACAAGACGCACCCGCCGACACCAACGCGAGCGCATCCTCCGCGGCGGTCACCGATGTTCGGGGGCATCAAGCGATCCTGGAAGATTTTCTCCGTGCAATTGAGCACGACACCCAACCCATGTGCGACGGCCTCGAAGGACGCAGGAGTGTGGCGCTGATCGAGGCGATCTACAGCGCCGCACGCGACCACGGCGCAAATGTCTCGCCGTAGCGCCCGCACTATGCGCCTCCTTTGTAGGGGCGCCGCACTGCTGCGCCCCAGTTGGGCACAATCTTAACCTTCGTTCGAAATTCTCCCTCTTGACAAACTATCTCTGGGCGAAGAATCTCTCTGGCGGCGCTGACCACCCGCAGCGTCGATTTTTTGCGATTCAGGGTTAAGCGCTTAAGGAGCACGTATGCCTCTCACCCGGCGTGAGCTTTGCCTGATGCTGCCGGCCGCGATATTGCCAACCGCTACCGTAGTCGAGGAACTGACCGCACAGGACACGACGCTGCCCTCCGCGACGTGGATGTTCGATCAACTTCCCATGAACTCCGAGAACGGCGCCGAATTTCGCCAAATTCTGAAAGGCAAATTGGCCACCGGAGAATCGCTGGAGGCCCACGAGACGACGCTGCCCGTAGGCGGCTCGCCTCATCCGCCGCACCATCACCCGCACTCCGAAATGTGGCTGATTCGCGAAGGCACCATCGAGATCAACATCAACGGGACCAATCACCGCTTGGGACCCGGTGGCGCCGGATTTGTGCGCTCCAACGAAGAGCACGGCATCAAGAACGTGGGCACCACGCCAGCAACCTATTTTGTCGTGGCCGTCGGGCCTGGAGCGGCCTGAAGGAGATCGCAATGAAAAACGTTTTGAGCGTCGCTTGCTTGCTGTCAATCTCCTCCTTCTCGCCTGCCGCGAACGCCGCAGCGCCATCGAGTTACGATTTGCGTTCGCCCGATAAGCGAATCGAAGTCCGCATCCGCACCGCGGAAGGCGTGCGCTTCGACGTGATACTGAACGGACGAGCGATTCTGGAAAACTCCTCGCTGTCCCTCAACGTAGATCACACGACGTTTGCGAAAGACCCCGCGAAAGTAGTTCACGCCCAGGAAAGCAGCCACGACGAAGTCATTGAGCCGGTGGTTCGCCAGAAGTTCGCGAAGATCCGCGACCATTACAACGAATTGCGCCTGGAAATGGAAGGCGGCTGCGCGGTGACGTTTCGCGCGTACAACGAAGGCGTGGCGTACCGGCTGGAAACGTCGCTGCCGCAGCAGGAAGTCAAAATCTACGGCGAAGAAATGAACCTGAATTTTTCCGCCGACGATATCGTCTTCTACCCACAGGAAGACAGCTTCATGTCGCACAATGAGCGGAAATATCTGCCGCAGCATTTGCCGGAGATTCTGCCCGCATTTATCGCGACATTGCCGGCGGTCGTCGATGTGGGGCATGGCGCGAAGGTCGCCGTTGCCGAATCCGACGTCGAGGAATATCCGGGCTTATGGCTGCGGGGCACCGGCGGATTCGGCCTGGCCGCAACGTTCCCTCCCTATCCTTTGCAGGAGAAACGGGAGAACGAGCTGGACGTGCGCGTTACCGAGGCGGCGGACTACATCGCCGTCACGCGTGGCACGCGCACGTTTCCCTGGCGGGTGCTGGGAATTGTCGATCGCGACGAGGATTTGCTGACGAACCAGATTGTGTACTTGCTGGAGAAACCGTCCCAGGTGCAGGACACCTCGTGGATAAAACCAGGCAAGGTGTCATGGGACTGGTGGAACGCGAACAACGTCTACGGCGTGGATTTCAAGGCAGGCATCAACACCGCGACCTACAAGTACTACATTGATTTCGCATCGAAGTATGCCATCCCCTACATCATTCTGGATGCCGGCTGGTACAAGGCGGGAAATTGCCTCGAGGTCGTGCCGGAAATAAACATGGAGGAGCTTGCTAGGTACGCGAAGCAAAAGAACGTCGGCATCATTTTGTGGCTGGCGTGGAAAACGCTGGACGACCAGCTCGAGCCGGCGCTGGATCAGTATGCCAAGTGGGGAGTCAAAGGCATCAAGGTCGATTTCATGCAGCGCAGCGACCAACTTTTAATCAATTACTACCACAAGGTGAGCCGCGAAACCTCCAAGCGCAAAATGCTGGTGGATTTTCATGGCGACCAGAAACCCGCGACGATGACGCGCACGTGGCCGAACCTGATCAGCACCGAAGGCGTGCGCGGCATGGAATGGGACAAGTGGAGCGCGGAGACCGATCCGAAACACAGCGCCACGCTGCCCTTCACGCGAATGTTTCTTGGCCCGATGGATTACACGCCCGGCGCGATGCTCAACGCCCAAAAGATCGATTTTGCCCCAATCTTTAACCGGCCGATGAGTCTCGGCACTCGCTGTCAGCAGCTGGCGCTCTATGTGATCTACGAGAGCCCGCTGCAGATGCTGTCCGACAGCCCGTCGAATTATCTGCGCGAACCCGAGATGATGGACTTTCTGGGTCCCGTGCCCTCGGTATGGGACGACACCAAAGTGTTAACCGGGAAAATTTCTGAATACGTCGCGGTGGCGCGTCGGAGCGGCCGCGATTGGTACGTCGGGGCCATGACCGATTGGACGCCGCGGGATCTGGAGATCGATTTCTCGTTCTTGCCCGAGGGCAATTTCCAGATGGAATCGTTCGAGGACGGCGTGAATGCCGACCTTCAGGCCAGCGACTACAAGATGACGAAGACGCAGGTGAACAAAACGATGAAGCTAAAGGTCAAACTGGCCCCCGGCGGCGGCTGGGCAGCAAGAATCGTTCCATAAGACTTTGACTGCCAAACTGTCATTCTGAGGGCATCCGATAAGGATGCCCGAAGAATCTCAACCGCAGGTACCGTTGCCAGGTCAGCGGGTGGCGTGAAGTACGAATTTTCCGTTGAGTCCTCAGTTTCCTGTTGATCGATTGCCGTAGATGGCGCAGGCTGGTCCACCAAACTCTTGGCGACCTCGACACAAGAAGTCTCCACATCCGCATCCGGCGTGCCGAGCCGGCGCTGGGGCATCGCGCTACTCCTGGGCTTCGGCGTCCTCGTTAATTACTTCGACCGCGTAAACCTTTCCGTCTCGCAACAAGCCCTCACCGACGCCTTCGGAATATCCGCGGTAACCTTCGGCTACCTCTCCAGTTTCTATAACTGGCCCTATGCGGCGCTGCAGCTTCCCTGCGGGCTTTTGCTGGACCGCTTCGGCGTGCGGCGGGTTGGCCGAATCAGCACGATAATCTGGAGCATCGCTTCTTTCGCCGCGGCCGCTGCGACACGAATCCAGGCGCTATTTGCCGCGCGATTCTTGCTGGGTATCGGCGAAGCACCGACATTCCCCGCGAACGCCAAGGCGGTCGGCTACTGGTTCCCGCAACAGGAGCGTAGTTTCGCGACGGCCATGTTCGATTCGGCCGCAAAACTTGCTCCCGGTGTCGGCGTTCCCATCATCGGAATTTTCATGCTGCATTTCGGCTGGCGGTGGAGTTTCGCGGCGACCGGCCTGGTCAGCCTGCTCTATTTCGCACTGTTCTACGCGTTCTACCGGAACCCGAGTGAAGACCCGAAACTGACGGCCGCCGAGCGCGAGTTCATCGCCAAAGGCGGAGCCCAACCCGAAGATCAGGTCCGAGCCGCCAAGGGCGCGCCACTTTTGTATTTGCTGAAGCAGCCCAAGGTTTGGGGACTCGCTCTGGGTTTCGCCTCCTATAACTATACTTTCTATTTGCTGCTGGCCTGGCTGCCTTCTTATCTTTCCACCGCGCTGCACATCGATCTATTTCATTCCGTGCTGTACAGCAGCGTGCCCTGGCTGTTTGCCGGCGTCGTAGATCTGTCCATCGGCGGTTTGCTCGTGGATGCGTTAATCAAGCGCGGCTGGAATCCCGTTCGCGTCCGGCAAGTGGTTTTGATTGGGGGTACAAGCCTCGGCCTCGGGATCTTCGGCGCGACACAATCCCTCACGCCCTGGGCTGCGGTTTTCTGGATCAGCGTTTCGCTGGGAGGCTTGTCCGCGGCATCACCGGTCGGATGGTCGATCCCATCGCTGATCGCGCCGCGCGAAAGTGTCGGCACGCTCGGGGGCATCATGAATTTGGCCAACCAGCTTGCGGGAATCGCCGCGCCGATTGCGACCGGATACATCCTGCACGCCACGCATTCGTTTTCGTGGGCGTTTGGCGCGGCTGCGGCATTTTTGTTGATTGGGATTGCGGGCTATATTTTCCTGCTGGGCCGAATCGAACCCATCCCCGAGCCGGCCTAAATAACTTCGACTGTCACCTTGCGATCCACCACCATCTTGTAGGGGCACAGCACCGCTGTGCCCCAGCTTGCCCGGCCGTAAAATCTAGGCAGTGAAGTTCTTCCATTTGAATCCTGTCGGTGAGAGCCGCGACGCCGTCCTCGGCCCGAAAATCGCCCTAGAAAAGAATCCCCGCCACCTGTTCCGCGACGAGATTAACTTTCTGCCGTCGCATTTCCTGAGTCATCGACGGATCGTCCTGCAAACTGGAACTCAAGCTCACGACGAAAGCCTGTTCCCGCACGCGCCCCACCACCACTTCGGCAGATGTGTGCCCCTTGCCCTCAGTGCTACACGTCACGGCCTCATTGCCAATGGCCCGAACGGGCTCGCTCTTCGGCGGGCATTGCGCGAGGTACGCAGGAAATTGCTTGGGGATGTCGGTCATGAGGTTGACCGCAACGCGCAGTTGGCGAACCGCAGCGCCTTGCTGCCTGGAATATTCGCAGATTCCCTCGCCCCGATCGTTGACCCTCGCAGTTAGCGTCACATCGCCGCCAAGAACGCCGCGCGCCGTCGCTTCATTGATCCAGGGACACTTCGCCTGCGCATGACACACGGTGGGCATAGCGATCGCTAGGCTAAGCAGCAGTGTTTGAGAGATTCGCATCACTTTCGATTTGGAATTTCCAGTCGTCCGGAGCGTGCTACGATTTTGTCGCGGGCTTCAACGCTTCCGCCTTGAGTATCTTGCCGCCTTCCTGAATGACGTAGAGCCGGTTTACTTCCAAATCCTTCACCTGATCAACCTGCCCACTCAACCAGCGAATCTCCACCATGTCCACTTTCGTCGCCTGCTCCAGGCCAAAGTGCATGCGCATATCATTCTGCGAAAAGTAGCTGCCGCCGCTGCGCAGTTCGTCCATCTGAGCCAGCGGCTTCTCCGCGCTCGGAACCGTCTTGGCAGTCACGATCACGCGGCTCCCGATGCCAGTGCGATTGGATTTCACCCCCACCAGCTTGATCTTGATCCAGTTCCGATTGAGCGTTGAATCGCAACGCAGCAACTGCGGAATGGTGTTCACGCAGTTCACCGCGATATCGAGGTCGCCGTCGTTATCGTAATCGCCGAAGGCGCAACCCCGCGCCGGAGCGCTCTCCACAATTCCTGGCCCGCCTTGCTTGGTGACCTCCTCGAACCGCCCGTTGCGTAAGTTGCGGTAGAGATACTTTTGTTCGGCGTACTTAAGGTCGGCCTTGGATTTGTCCACCTCGGGATAGACGTGGCCGTTGGACATCAAAATGTCGAGCCAACCGTCATTGTCCATGTCGAAGAAGCCGACGCCCCAACCCAGCAGCCGCGTGTTGACGCCCAACCCGCTCGGATAGGTACGATCTTCGAACACGCCGTCGCCGATATTTGTGTACAGAGAGTCGGTATCGCCGGCAAAATTGGTCTTCACGATGTCGAGGTTCCCGTCGCGATTATAGTCGCCGATCGAAACGCCCATGCCCGCTTGCGGCTTGGCCTCCGCGGACAGCGCCGCTCCGACATCGATCGCCACGTCCTTGAAAGTGCCGTCCTTCTGATTCAGATACAGCGTAGCGGGCGCGGAATCATTGGCCACGTAAATGTCCGGCCAGCCATCGTTGTCAAGATCGGAGGCGGCCACGCTGAGACCATAGGTGCCAACCGCGTTCCACATCCCCGATTTCTGACTCACGTCGCTGAACGTTCCATCCCCGTTGTTGTGATACAGAATATTTTTTCCGCCTGCCAGCCCCGGAGGACCACACGCCGTGAGAATCCCTTTGTAAGTGCAAGGCCCTTCCTCGGGCAGAGGAGCGGTCTTCAGGTCAAAGTCAACGTAGTTCGCCACAAACAAGTCGAGATGTCCGTCGCGATCGTAGTCAACCCACGTGCAACCCGTATTCCAGCGCGTCTTGGGTCCCGGCTGGAGCAGCCCGGCGCGTTCCGTGACGTCGGTAAAGTTTCCATTGCCGTTGTTGCGGTAGAGTACATTTTGCCCGTAGTAGGTGACGAACAGATCGTCGTTGCCATCGTTATCGTAATCCCCGACGCAGCAGGCTTGTCCCCAGCCGGTGCGCACCTCCAGGCCCGAACCCTTGGTCACATCGGTGAACGTGCCATCCCGATTGTTCTTGAACAAATGACAATGGGGCTCCTGCCCCTTGGCAAAGCCTTCCAGCCGCCACCCATTCACGAGAAAAACGTCCAACCAGCCATCGTTGTCGTAGTCGTAGAAGGCCAAGCCGCAACCGGTGGTTTCGAGCAGGTACTTGTTCTTCCCCACGCCGCCGTAGATGGTTTCGATATCGAGCCCCGAACCCTTCACCACATCCACGAAACTCACGCCCAGCGGCGTGCCTTCAATCGGCGATTTCGGTCCGGGAGGAGGCGGAGCGGGCTTGGCGTCGTAAGTGCGCTCGATAGGGCCAATCTTTTTTTTAGGCTCACCCTGCGGGACATCCTGCTGTTGAGCACGAGCGGCCAGCGCCAGAATATCCGGGAATGGAAGCACGAGGGCGGTGCGGCTCAGCGAACGAAGAAACTTGCGGCGATCCGAATTGAACACAAATGCTCCTCAGCTAATTCTCCCCGTTGCCGCCGGCGACGACCGGTTTTACATCCGTATGCATATGCCACGGCACGCTCTCGGTAGAAATCTCGGGATGCCTGCGCAGAAAATCGAGTGAATACGTCGGAGCAGCAGGGTCGATTCGTTTGGTGGCATACAACGCCGCCTGTTCCGCCGCCTCCGCTTTCATCCCCTTGCGGCGATACAAAATGGCGAGATTGTAGTGCGCCGCTACATCGTCGGGATCGATGGCCTGCAACGCTTTAAACTGGGCCATGGCGTCATCCGCGCGATGCTGCTGGTAGTAGGCGATACCCAGTTCTCGGCGGGCATCGCGCGATTGCGGATACTGCTCCACGACCCTTTCCAGGTTGGCCACTTCGGCCTCCGGATGTCCCTCGCGACGTTCGACCAGCGCCAGATAATACAGCGCACGCGCGTAGTCCGGATGCAACTGCAGCGCCTTCTCCAAAGCAGGCCGCGCCAGCGAATATTTTTCCCACTCGATATACGTCAGTCCCACATTCACATAGCCGTCGTCGTAGTCAGGCCGCAACTTCACGACTTGCTCGAAGGCCTCAATGGCGTCGGAATATTGCAGCTGGTCGAGAAATCCGATGCCGACATTGTTCCAACGCATCCAGTCTTGATTGTCCCCCGCCACGGCAGGGGTCGGATGATTCACGCCCACATTCAATTCGCGCGTCCGCGAAGCCAACTCTACGACGGGATATAGCGGATGATCCGCACCGAAAACATTGTTGAGATAATTCTGCCGCAAATGGCGATAGTTCACGCGCGCCGTGATGCTCAGCGGGCCTTTCACATCAGGCGGGACCTGGAATTCATAGCGCACCAATGCGGAGCGTCCCGACTGAATCGAGTTGTCATAGGCCATCGAGTGGATCGTCCAAACCTTGTGGTTATCGACGAACTCGCCGGACACATTGACCGGCCGGTTCGTAAAGCTGTGCGCGCGAGTATCCAGCATGCCGTCCGGCTTCAAGAATCCACTGTGATAAATATCGTTTCCGGCGGCGTCCTTCACCGTGACCTCGACCCACGCCTCGTACAAATCGCGAACCTCGGGAATCAACGAGTGCCCAATATTCTTGTTCTGGACGACCACGTACGCTTCAACCATGTCGTTCGGCTCAAGCTGAAACGGCACCGAACCGAGCGGCGCAATCATGTTGTCGTCCCCGGATTTCTTCAGCGCGAAAATGTCCACATTGAGGAAGTTGCCCGCCTTCAGGAACTCGATCGTTTTCTTCAGTTGTTCGTCGAAGCCATAGTAGTAAGGCACCGCGGTGTTTCCCGCCAACCACCGATGCGAAGCAAACCAACCTGCCTTCGCGCCATAGTCGGGCAACGTCGCCAACGTACGATGCATGTGGCAGCCCTGGCACGTGTTGAAGTCAGTCTGGTAAAACGTCAGCGGATTGCGTTTCGAGAACTTGGAGTTCTGCCACTCGTCATAAACTGTAAACGCGCGGATGAACTTGTACTCGTTCAGCGGGTTCGGCAGGTTCGCCTTGTGGCAGGCCGCACAGAATTCGGAATCGCGATAAAACGGCTGCATCACCGCCTTGGAGTGCCGCTCGGGATGCTCCAGAATATCGCCAAACGGAACCTCGCCCGGAATGCGATTGCCCTTTTCGTCCACCATCACCGCGGGGACGCCCATCACAAAACCGCCATTACCGGAAGTCGACTGCAAGCGCTGCACCGAATGACAAGTCGTGCAGGTCAAGCCGTCCTTGTCAAAGCTGCGATCGACGTGCGAGTCCTGCGTCAGCCCTCCCGACAGCACCGCGATCGGATTGTGGCAGCTGTCGCAGTGTCGCGAGAACTCAATACCTTTGGTGCGCACCAGGATGTTGACGCTCGTCCGGTAGAACGGCGTGCGGAATGAATTGGAGTGCAACGCCTGACGCCACTGCGCGTAGGCTTCCTCGTGACAATGCCCGCAGTATTCTGCCTCGGGAAAAGCGCCCGCCTGAATGAACGTGTTGCCCTCGATGGCCGCGTTGCCGGGCAGCGACAAATTATCCTTACCGAAACGAAAGTTGTAGGTCTGCCGTATCCTGTCGGCATATTTCTGCCCATCGAGGCCGTCGTCGGATTGGCTGTAGGTAATAAACTTCGCCGTTGCCAGGAGCAATGCAACGCTGACCACAAAACACGCGAGGATTCGGACCATGCGAGACTTCATCGCCATCTACCTGGATGACCTTCCACTCCGTTCAACACGGCCGGCAGCGTTTGCCCGACTGCGTCAGGGCACGGCTTTAGCCGTGCCGAAAAGGCCGGCTTTTCGTTGCGGCTTCAGCCGCTGAGGGCCGATTCCTCGACTCGCCCCTATAGACTCTTGCAGCTTGTTCATTCTGGTATAGCGCATACCGAACTCCCTGTAAATGGCGGCATCTGCAAGCATGAAGGTGGTGCAGCCTTAGGCTACGGCCGTGACTTTTCCAGTTCCTCGGCCTTTTGCCGTTCAGCCGCGGCTTCCGCTTTCTTGCCTTGCCGGTCCAGCGCCTGAGCTAATCCGCGATGCGCTTCGACGTAGTCCGAATCATCGCTCAGCGCCTCCTGATAGCGCTCGATAGCGTCCGCAACCTGCCCTTTCTGCAGCAGCGAGTTTCCGGTATTGGTCGACACCTCCGCCCGCTGACGATTCATGACCACGCGCTCCAACTCAGCGCCTTTCTTGCGCTCGGAAGCAGCCTCCGTCGTTTGGCCCTGTCGCATTAACACCGCCGCCAGAGTCAGGTGTGATTCGGGCCGGTTCGGCATCTGACGAATCGCTTCCCGCAGCGCGTCGGCCGCTTCCGGGAATTTGTTCATCTTCTGATACAGACTCCCCAGCATTGCCCAGCCGTCAGCATTGGCCGGATGCAGCTTCATCGCCAGCACGAGTTCCCGCGCCGCGTCGTCGTAGCGGCCATCCTGCATATACAAGACCCCCAGCGTGTAATGAGGCTCATGCGCCGAAGGATTCAGCTTGGCCGCAGTCTCCAATTCAGGAATCGCGCCGGCATTGTCATCCTTTAGCTTGAGCGCGAGTCCCAGATTGTAGTGAAGCTGGAAGCTGTTGGGATTGCTCTTCAGCCCCGAGCTAAGGACGCGAATCGCCTCATCGACTTCGTTCATCTGCAGGTACGCGGCCGCCAGATTTTCATGTGCCGTGGCATCGTGGGGTTTCTGTTCGAGCCGACGCTCTAGAAAAGGAATCGCGTCCTTCGCGTCCCCAGTGAGCAGCAGGGCGAGTCCCAGGCTCGATGCCGCCTCCGCGTTCTTCGGCTCCGCTTTCACCACCTGGCGAAACAAGGGCACCGCTTCAACGTTGTGGTCGCCGTGCTGCAGTGCCAGCGCCAGCTGATACTTCGCTTCCGTGGATCTGGAATCGATGCTGATCGCTCGCTGGAACGCCGCGATGGCCTTCTCATCTTCGTTATTCGCGGCATAAGCCTTGCCGAGTTCCGTCGCGGCGACCGCGCTCTCTGGAGCCAACTGGGAAGCCTGTGTCAGCTCCGCGATCGCCGGCGCCGCCTGTCCCTGCATCAGCAGCGCTACTCCCAGATGCAGGTGCGCCGCGGCAAACCGCGGATTGAGCTGAATCGCTTTCTGAAATTCGCCGGCTGCCGCAGACCAACTCCGCTGCTGCGCGTACAGCGACCCCAAGGCGTCATGGACCTCGGTATTCTGCGGCGATTCGGCAACCGCCGCGTTCATCTTGGCGATGGCTTCCGGAAGTTGACCCGTTGCGGCCAATGCGCGCGCGTACGCTTCAAGCACATCCGCCGGAAGCGCGCCCGAGGAACCCGAACCGGGCCTCTGCCTCGCCTCGACTTCCACTTGTTTAAATAAGGCGACCGCTTTCGGGTGATTCCCCGTTTGCTCGTAAGCCCACGCCAGGCTGGTCTGAGCGGATACATCGCCAGGCTTCAGCGCGAGCGCGGTTTCCAGCTCTTTCGTTGCTTGTGGAAGTTTCCCACGACGTAGAAGGACAGCCCCTAAGGCACTGTGCCCTTCTTCCACCTGCGGGACCAACCGAACCACCTTCTCCAACTCTGCTTCCGCGGTCTTGAGGTCGTTATTCATGGCCGCCGTGGTCCCCGCTCGATAGGCGGCCTGGGCTTGTTCGTTGACGCCGGCCTGCGATCCTGGCGCCGGGGCCGTTTGCGCCGCCAAGCCGCGCCCGGTGACGAACCCTAACGTCAAAACGAGTAGAAAGTGGAATGGATGCGTTCTCAAAAGCGCCGCCGTGCGAGCCCGGACATTGTCAGAGCCGATCTCAAGCTCGCCGCAAGAACATCACGTGAACTGGAACTTCGATGTGCCGTTGGATCAGGATATGCGCTGAAAGTATAGCAGCCTCGTCGCTGGGTTTCTTCATTGCCAAGCCGCTCACCGCGCAGAACAGGAATCCGGCTCGACGCCTGAGGTCATCCGCCGCGAATCCGGCCGCTGCACCTACGAATTACTTTGCGTTCTGCGAGGATCGGTGTAACTTTCGCACGGGGGAACGCCAGCCGTGTGTTTTTCAGCTACCGCGAACTTTGTTGGCAGCACCGCTCTGGCCGCCGTCGGGGTCGCCACCTTGACCAAGGTGAAGCACCGGCGTGAACTGCTTTTCGCCTCGCTGCCCACGCTCTTCGCCGTTCATCAGTTCATCGAGGGTTTCGTCTGGCTGGGATTGGATGGGATTCTCTCGCCCGCGGTGGCGCACAACATGGGCGCGGCGTTCATGCTGTACGCGCAGGGGCTCCTGCCTTTCCTGCTGCCGATCAGCGTGCTGCTGTTTGAGCCCAACGTGAAAAGCCGCCGGCGGATGCTGCCCTTCGCCGCGCTCGGCGCAGCGACGTCGCTTTATATATTGTGGGCGTTGACGGCCTACCCCACGCAAGTCTACGTCCGCGGAAACAGTATCGTCTACATCAACCAGGCGACCAACAATACCGTGGTTGCGGTGCTGTATGTGATTGTAACGTGCGGTTCGCTGTTTTTTTCCAAGGTCCGGGCCATGGTAATCTTCGGCGCGGCGAACCTGGCCATTCTCCTGGTGGTTTTGGCGGTTAAGCGGTACGCGTTCACCTCGCTGTGGTGCGCCTACGCGGCGATCGCAAGTGTGATCATCCTCGCCTACTTCTGGAGAAGCAGCGGTGAGCGGCCGTTCCTCTATGCGCAGCCTGTAGGAAGATCAGTTTGAACTCCACGAAAACTAGCTTTGCGGCGCGTGGACCGGCTGTCTCGTTCGCGCCGTATGCTCGCGCGGGGGAACAAGATGGTTAACGAGGACTCCTCATGGCGCTCATCTGCGCGTCTTGCTGCCGTCCTCGCGCGGAAAATTATGCTCCTCCATTCGCGATCGTCGTTGCCGGTGGGCTAGGATTCGGCGAGGCGGACGCCGGCGCGGGGGCGTTGCTTGCGCTTCCACTCGTGGTCGTGGCGCAAGCGCGACTGATGTTTCTTTACTTGCGCTTCCAGTTCCGTGAAGGCTTGCTTGCAGGCGGCGCGAACGTTCGATCCGGTTCCCGTGGCGTGCATCGCGCCGGTGGGCAGGGACAGGTTCAGCGAGAAGGAATGCTCTTCTTTGTGAGGATTTTGCGAAAAAACTCCGTGCAATTGAATCAGGTCGGGCTCATAACATTTCAGCAACTTCATCAGTTTTTCCGCCGCGCGTGTAGCCTGAGCTTCGACGGCTTCGTGCGCGTCGACATGCTTGTAGCTGATCGAAAGTTTCATGAATGCACCTGTAGGAGTGTTTGCGGGAGGGGCGGACCACGCAGATTCTTGCCTTGCACCGCATGGTA
>JBEKWY010000031.1:0-65005 GCA_049512575.1 Candidatus Acidiferrum sp. | reverse complement strand
AACGCCAACTCTACAAAGCAATGCTCGCTTGCGAGCGGACGCGGGAGTGTGTCCCTACAGGCCAACACACCAGAAAAAACTCTTGCAACGGACCGACCTCGTTAGAGAAACCGCGTTTACCAAGACCTTATGCCGTGGCGAGATGTAAGTGGATTATTATGCCTGGGTACGTCCATCAGTAGATATTATCTAGGATCAGCGATAAAGTCACTTAAAAGCCTAAATCTCAATGCTCAAGAATGGTCATAAATATGCGTCGGCTCTGGTGACGTTGGGTTTGGCTTCTGCAATCGCAGGATTGGGTTGTGGCGGCGGGGGTATGACCACCGCACCTCCACCGGTTCCAACTACCGCTACGCTGATAGTGGTTCAAGGAATCGAAGATCAACCGGTCAGCGTTTCGCTGGACGGACAGATTATCGCCGAGAACTTGGTTTATCTAAACAGCACAAGTCCCCTGATCGTTGCCTCCGGGCAACACGAGTTGCTATTGCAGAATGCGTCCGGGCCCTTGACGGGTGGGCCAAATAGTCTCGACCTTTCTCCAAATACGCGCAATACCTTCACCTATTACGGATATGGGTTGGGCACCCAAGGGCCGAGCTTATTAGTTGACGACACGACGCCAGCCGCAGGTTCAAATGCAAAGCTACGCATCGCGGAGTACGCCAGTTTATTTCCGGGCGTGGACGTTTACCTCGTACCTTTTGGAAGCGGTCCGACCGGAACGCCACTTCTGAGCGAGCTAGGGCTCAGCAACTTTCCGACTACTTACCGAGTCGTGCCGCCGGGAAACTACGACATCTATTTCACAGCGTCCGGGACGATGGGTACGCAGGTTTTCTACCATACTGGGTCATTTCCTTTGGCCGCTAATCAAAATCGGACGGTTTTGTTCATGAATGGTTGTCCGACGGCGGGTATCGATGGCTGCAATGTGGCCGGCGGGTATACCGCGGTGACGGTGGCAGACCTGAATTAACCCAGCATGCCAAGGATGGGTGGGAACCTGGTCACAAGTTCCACCGTGACGCTTTGATTCTCCGAAAGACCGATGAAACAAGATTATGCTGGATCACTCCTCGTGTAATTATGCTTGCTCCGACTCGCCGTGGGAACCACTTGGACGTAGGGTCGCGTAACCGGACAATGAGGCTAGCCGAGGCGTCACTGGTGTTTGCGCTCGCTTTTCTTTCGCCCTCTTTCTTTAGCGGTACTTCCGTACTACTATCAGCCGTCAAGCCGTCCTAGGTTTTTGAGGTACGGTCCCGCTATTGGGTTTTTTTCGTTTACGCCTTAGACTTTCACTATTGCAGGCATGCTGTTTGCAAGTGATAGTGAGGGAATCAGTCATGGCGACTCAGGATTTTATGAGCAAGACTCCACAAAACGGCGTTCCAAACCGCACCACGACGCAGAGCGAGCGTCGCGGAACCCGCCGCTGCAAGATCACCCAGTTGATGCGCATTCGCCCCTCGGACCCCGAGAAAGAACACTTCGAGGATCTCCGCGGCACCATGAGCGTTTCGCGCACGGGCGTCTATTTCCAGACCAGCGAGGCCGGCTACGAACTTGGCATGCGTCTCTTCGTGACCATGCCCTACACGCAGGGCGCCGCTTCCATGAGCCGGGAATATCTGGCCGAGGTTGTCCGCGTGGAGCCCCTGTCCAACGGCATGACCGGGATTGGCTTCAAGATCCTGATGGAAATGGGCATGCCGGCGAACCACTCGTACGGCTTCTCGACCCAGAACAGGTAAGCTCGCAGGGTAACCGCGCTACGGAATTTTGCCTGGTTTCCGAGCGATTCGCCGGCAAAGTCACCGAGCCTGAAAAAACTGATCAGAAAAAGAAAGGGCGTCCAAGGACTTGGACGCCCTTTCTTCTGTTTGGGGGTGGAAAAGGTTCGCGTCGCGCCGGAGTTCGGATTATTCGCTGCGTCCCAGCATGCGCATGGCGCGGTGCCGCAGCATTCCGAGCTGCCGGTTCACCGGATGCCTGCGCGCCAGGAACGAAAGAACCGGCTCCTTGCGCTGCATCAGGCGGTTCATGGCGATGGTCAGACGCACATCGCGCCGGGCAAATTTCAATCCAGCCTGAAGGGCCTCGACGGCTTCATCGCGCCTTCCCGCGGTGGCGTAAACTTCCGCAAGATTGAGATAGAGTTGCGCCTGATTGCGCTTCATGCGCACGGCGGCATCGCATAGTCTTTCCGCTTCGCCCCACTTTTGTTCGGAGCGCGCCAGCACTACACCCAGGTACGACATGTAGTACGGGTTGTTCTTGTCGAGGTCCATGGCGCGCTGCATGTGCGGCAGCGCTCTGCCAGCGGAATTGTCACGCAACAGGGTCAGCCCTTGCTTGAATTCGCGGAAGGCTTCCGTGTCGAGCATTGTTTCACCTCATCGACCGTTCTGCGGTCGCACAGCATGAAGTTAATCGCTGGGTTAGGGCACGCACAGCAACGCGGCGCAGCTTTGAGGAGTTCGACACTGCCCGGTGAGAGGCAGATGCAATACAGGTGCTCCGGTTGCCCAGGCCAGCCTCAGCCTGAACATGGGAGCGATGAGCAGCGTCGCGCTTAGGGTTCCCATCCCAGTCATTCGCAAAGGTACGCGGGCCGCGCGCTGGGCGCTACTGACCGATGGGACAGTCTTGGGACAGCGGGACTCGCGTAGTGCCCCGAATCCGCCCCGAATCCGTCTTGTACGGCGCGGCGCGTTCAGGGCGAATGCTCTTCAGGGTTTTTCGGAGCGCTGTGCGGCCGGTCTGGGCATGCGCTTTTTCCAATCTTTGCGCCACTCTTCCCAGTCGGCGAAGGTAACCTTGAGCATGCCTTTGGCAGCTTTGTGCAGCCAGCGGCCCTTGCGGGCGGCCAAGTCGCGCTTGATCTTCGCGATCGCCTTGGGGCTGCCGAAGTGCATGTTGGCGGTTTCCCAGCCCATGTCGTAGAGAAGGCGCGTCTCGTCTCTTTGGGCGGGCAGCGACGCCAGTTCGATGCGCGAGCAATCCGGCGCCAGGCGTCGCACCAGCCAATGCCCTTGGAAGCGAACGCACGGATCCTTGACGCGAATCGCGCTGTTCACCAGCTTCGCTCCGTACATCTCGTCGGATGGGCTGTTGTTGTACCAGACCCAGGCGGAAGTGCGGATGCCTTTCGCTTCGCGCGCGATGAATGCGCCCTGCCAGGACGTCAGCGCCAGGATTCGGGGATGACCGAGGCTGCCCAGCCCTGCGACGCGGCGCTTCAATTCATACGGACGCTTGGGCAGCGGAAAGGAGTCTTCGATCAGCTTGCGAGCTTCCTGCGGAGGCTTCGCGGGGTAGGGCGGATTCTCCTGCATCTTTTCCCAAAAGTGAATGGGGTCGCGAAGTTCACTGGTTGCCAGAAGGCGGAGCCATTGATGATGTTCGGCCAGGACAAAGGCTTTGCCGCCGGCCGCGATGGCGTCCCGGTAGCCCTCCTCGACCGCTTCCGAGGCTTCGCGCCGGGCCACACCCAGGTGCTCGGCTGCGATCGCCAAGTAAGCGCTTGTCGTGAGCCTGACCAAGTCGAGCGTGTAGGCCGCCGGAAAGGCCTCGTCCAGGTCATTCACGCCCCAGATCAGGCGGCCTTCTTCGTCACGCCAAGTGCCGAAATTTTCGATGTGCAGGTCGCCTACGCCGAGGACGAGCGGGGCCTTCGCAACGTCGCGGCAAACTTCCGGCCAATGCTGGAGCCAGCGGTAAAACGTGGCGCGGAAAAAAGGGAAGGGGGCTTGGGCCATCAGCGCGTGCTTGAGCGCGACGTCGCGGCGGACGACCGGGAGGCGCTTGGCCAGCCATTGCTCGAAATCCTGGGATGCTTTGAAGATGTTCATAAGGCTCTTTGCTTTTTGGCCGCTTCGCGATTGTCTGGAGCTCACGTACGGGCCGGCTCGCGCCGCGCTCGCTGCGTCGCGCTGAAGCGCGCCCCTACATTTGATCGGAGCGACGGCTTACGTCAGACTTTGGCGTGCTCGGCGCGGTCGCGAGCGGCGTTCCTCCGGGACTCATAAATTGGGAAGCGGCCGGCGAGTTCGGCTACCTCTCCGCGGACACGCTGTTCGACGGCGGCATCGCCCATGTGACCGAGAACGTCCGCGATCCAGACGCCGACTTGCTCCATCTCCGGTTCGCGCATTCCGCGCGTGGTGACCGACGGAGTGCCCAGGCGAATTCCGCCTGCCTTCATTGGCGGCAGCGGATCGAAGGGAATGGCGTTTTTGTTTACGGTGATGCCCGCGCGGTCGAGGGCTTTCTCGGCGTCGGCGCCGGTGATGCCGCGCGGGTGGATTTCGACCAGGAAGAGGTGGTTGTCGGTGCCGCCGGTCACGATGCGGAATCCCTGTTTGGCGATGGAGGCTGCCAGCGCCTTGGCGTTGAGCGCGACTTGCCGCTGGTAGTCGCGGAACGATGGCTCCATCGCTTCTTTCAGGCACACTGCTTTGGCGGCGATGGTGTGGACCAGCGGGCCGCCTTGCGTGCCGGGGAATGTGAGCTTATCGAGTTCTTTGGCGAAGGCTGCTTTGCAGAGGACCATGCCGCCGCGCGGGCCGCGCAATGTTTTGTGCGTGGTGGTGGAAACGATGTCGGCGTGCGGGACCGGACTGGGGTGCACGCCTGCGGCTACCAGGCCCGCGATGTGGGCCATGTCCACGAAGAACAGGGCGTCAACGGCCTTCGCCACTTTGGCGATGCGCTCGAACTCGATGATGCGCGAATAGGCGCTAGCGCCAGCGACGATCATTTTAGGCTTGTGCTCGTGGGCCAGCTTTTCGATTTCGTCGTAGTCGATGCGCTCGTCGTCTTTGCGCACGCCGTAGGCGACGAATTTGTACATCCGTCCGGAGAAATTCAGTGGGTGGCCGTGGGTGAGGTGGCCGCCATGCGCGAGATTCATGCCCAGCACGGTGTCTCCGGGCTTCAGCGTGGACATGTAAACGGCTACGTTTGCGGAAGTGCCGGAATGGGCTTGCACGTTGGCGTGCTCCGCGCCGAAGAGTTGCTTGGCGCGATCGATCGCCAGCTGTTCGACTTTGTCGGCGACTTCGCAGCCGCCGTAGTAACGCTTGCCTGGGTAGCCTTCGGCGTACTTGTTGGTGAAGATCGAGCCCATCGCTTCAAGGACCGCTTCCGAGACGAGATTTTCGGAAGGGATGAGCTCGAGGCCGGTCGCTTGGCGCTGGGCTTCTTCACGGAGTAAGTCGGCGATGGGAGCATCGACGGAGTCGAGCGGGCGCTGCATGCGGTCGTTGGCTTCGCTGGTCTTGGTCATCGCGGTCGTCCTTGGCATCGTCCTTGGCGTTGTGTGACGGTCCATCTTACCTTGCCCGAGCGCAATTCAGGCTAAGCGGTTGTATATTGCGCGTCTGGAGGTTTAGCTGGAGGTACGTCCAAAACATGTCATAATCTGCGCCGGAAAAAACATAGCATGGCGTACTGCCCTGGAAAACTCCGGCCGGTTGACATTTGGGCGCGAGGGATGCGTTTGGTCTTGGCGTTCGTGCTGGGTATTTGGTTTGTTTTCTGCGGCGGGGCTGCGTCGGCGCTCGCGCAGGGCAACACTAGCACCGCGGACCGTGCGGATGTACTTCGTGGCACGGTGGTGAACGGTGTGACGCGCGAGCCGATTGGGCGTGCGCTGGTCCTCTCTCCGGACAACCGATTTGCGACCATGACGGACGATCGCGGACGTTTTGAATTTACGATCCCGCGACCCGAGGGAGATCGCGCAGATCAAGCTTTCGTCGCCCCCGGTGCTCCGGGTGCGCAAATGCGTCCAGCGCAACAGCCGCCGAACAATCGTCCGAACTTTCTTACGGCTCGAAAGACCGGATTTCTTTTCGACAACAACGGAATGCAAGGAGTTTCCATTGGTCCGGACCAACAAGACGTCACGATCGAGATGGCGCCCGAGGCGCGCATCGTGGGGCACGTGCTGCTGCCCGGCTCCGAAGGCGCGAATGGGATGCGCGTGGACCTTTACAGGCGTCAAGTGCAGGATGGCCGAGCGCGCTGGGATCAAGCGGGCACGGTGACCGCACGATCGGATGGAGAATTTCGCCTCGCGGAACTTTCCGCCGGTTCTTACAAGGTGTTCACGCAAGAATTGCTCGATCGCGACCCGCTGACCTCGAACCCGCGCGGGCAGTTGTTTGGTTATCCGCCGATCTACTATCCTGCGGCCTCGGATTTTGCGACGGCCGCGGTTATTCGATTGACGGCCGGCGAGACCTTTCAGGCCAGCCTTACGCCGGTGAAACGCGAATATTATTCCGTGAAGCTGGGGATCGCGAATGCTGCGGTTGGAGTGTATCCGGATGTGCTGGTGTGGCGGCAGGGAAACGAAGGCCCCGGATATTCGCTGGGTTACAACCCCAGAGACGAAGCCATCGAGGGCTTGCTGCCGAATGGCAACTACACGGTTCAAGTCACAAGCCGTGGGACGGCGGCGATGATGGGAATCGCGAACATTACCGTGAGCAGCGCGCCAGTATCGGGCGCAGTGGTGACGCTGGTTCCGGGCACCGCGATTGCGGTGAGCGTGAGGGAAGAGTTTCAGCATCCGAGGGCCAGCTCCACTACGACGGTCACGGATGAGTTCAGGCGGAGCTTTACTGCTAGCGAGCGTCGACCCAACTATCTGCAGGCGACGTTGGTGCCCGTCGAGGAGTTTGGCCGCAGGCAAAAGTATCCGTTGCGGCCGCCTACGGGCCCGGACGACGATGCGCTGGTGTTCGAGAATGTGCTGCCAGGGCGCTACCGGGTGCGCGTCGAAGCGCGAGTCGGGTATGTAGCGTCGATCCGTAGTGAGAGCACCGACCTGCAGAGCTTGCCGTTGGAGGTTGGTTTTGGCGCGTCGCCGCCGCAGATCGAAATTACTGTGCGCGACGATGGCGCGGACGTGCAAGGCAGCGTCGCCGGCCTTACTAACAATGGAAATCGCGCGGGAGCATTTCAATCTTCGGCGCAAATCGGAGGTTTCGTTTATTTTGTGCCCATCAACGATAGCGGGCAAATGAAGCAGACTTGGCTTGGACCGGACGGAAACTTTCGCGTGCAACAGCTTCCGCCAGGCACGTACCGCGTGCTTGCGTTCGACCATCAGCGGCCGGAATTGGAGTTCGCAAACGGGGATTTGATGTCTCGATACGATTCCAAGGCGCAGGTGATCAGCGTAGTGGCAGGGCAAAGCGAGAATCTTCAATTGACGCTGATCACCGGGAACGAGTAGCTATGGCCGAGCATCGATGGTGGATTCAGACCGGGATTCGTGCTGGAGCGCTTATGCTGCTTCTCTCGAATATGCCTGTGCGTGCTCAAGGCACGTCCGGTAGTCAGGGTGGGGCGTCCGAGGCGCTGTACAAAATATCGGGCACCGTCGTGAGTTCGCTCGATGGCAGGCCGCTGGGCAATGCCCGTGTTTCGTTGATTGAGGCGACAAATCGGGTTCAAGCCATCTGGATGATTACATCGGAAAACGGACGTTTTGAGTTTACTTCGATTCCCGCGGGAAAATTTTCGCTGGAAGGGGCCAGGCGGGGATTTATGGGCGCCGGTTATCAGCAGCACGAAGAGTTCTCCACGGCAATTGTGACCGGAGCGGGCTTCAACACCGAGAGTCTTGTTTTGCGTCTCACGCCGTGGGCGCTGTTGGGCGGTAAAGTGATCGACGAGTCGGGCGACCCGGTTCGCAATGCGCAACTCAGACTCTTCGTCGAAAGCCGTCAGAGTGGATTAAATCGGACTCAGCCAGCCGACTACGCCACGACGGACGATCAGGGTTCCTACGAATTCGCGGAGTTGGCGCCGGGAAATTACTATGTGTCGGTCGCCGCAAGGCCCTGGTACGCCGTGCATCCCTCATCCTCATACGTCGATGGCGTCGGGAACGCGCCGCCGAGTGTGGAGCGGTCCCTAGACGTCGCTTATCCGACGACCTTCTACAATGGCGCGACCGACAGCGATGGCGCGACCCCGATTGTCGTCCATGGTGGCGATCGCCTGCAGGCGGACATTCATCTTAATCCGGTGCCCGCGCTGCATTTGTTTGTTCATGTTTCGACCGATCCGCCGCGGGGTTTCAGACCGCCGTTCATTCAGCAACGTGTTTTTGATTCCACGGAATCTGTTCGAGTCGAAGGGATGGGCTTCGTCTCCCCTGGTGTGATGGAGATGGTTGGCGTTCCCGCCGGGAAGTATTCGGTCAATTCACAAGTACCAGGGCCCGGCGGGCATGCGGAATCCAGCGAGATGAATTTGACGAAGAACGGCCAGGAACTGGAGGCGCCGTCGAGCGAAACTTTGGGCACCGTGAAAGTGTCGGTAAAGATGGCGCGGGGAGAACCCCTTCCGAGAGGATTAAACCTCGCACTCCGCGATTCGCGAGGGATAACTGCGTGGTTCTTGCCGATCGAAGCGAGTGGCGAGGTGACATTCGAGAATGTTCCAGCGGGCAAGTATGCGGTCCTGGTCAATTCGCCTCCACCGCCGCATACCATTGCGCGAATTTCATCACAAGGCGTCGTGAGCGAAGGGCACGATATCGACGTGATCGCGGGCGCTTCGATGGATTTGAGCGCGTCGATTGTAACTGGTGTCGTGAACGTGGAAGGGTTTGCGAAGCGCGGAGGCAAACCGATGTCCGGGGTGATGGTCGCGCTGGTGCCCAAGGATCCGGACACGCATCCGGAACGAGTGCGAAGGGATCAGAGCGACATGGATGGAAGCTTCACGTTTCGCGGCGTGCTGCCGGGGTCGTACACGCTCATCGCCGTCGAAGACGCCTGGGATTTTCCCTGGATGCAGCCGGGGGCGTTGGAAAAGTACCTGCAGCACGGTCAGAATATCACCATCGGAGAATTGATGAACGGAGCGGTGGAACTGCCCGATGCCATCGAGGTGCAGCCTCGCTGATTCGCGCTACGAGATCGTAAACACTCGACAGCACACTTTGAGCCTAAACGAGACTCCCCGTATGAAACTCAGTGTTTCTATCGCTACGCCGGCAGACGCTCCGGTCCTGGCTGCGTTGCACAGCGAGGTCGCGGAGGATCTCACGCAACGCTACGGGCGCGGCGGTTGGTCTTCGCTGACGACAGAAAAAGGCGTACTGTTCGGCATGCGGCATTCGCGTGTGCTGGTGGCGCGAAAAGGAAAGAGCATCGTTGGAACGCTGCGGCTGCCGACCAAGAAACCTTGGGCGATTGATGTGTCGTACTTTACGCCGGTACAGAAAGCGCTGTATCTGGTGAGCATGGCTGTGGTTCCCGCCATGCAACGGCAGGGAATTGGCCGGCGGTTATTGGAGGAGGCAGTGAAACAGGCTCGGAACTGGCCGGCGGATGCGATCCGACTGGACGCGTTTGATGCTGAGGCCAGTGCCGGCGCATTCTATTCCAAGTGTGGCTTCCGCGAAGTGGGGCGCGTAGTGCATCGGAAAGCGCGGCTGATCTATTTTGAATGTGTCTTGTGACATGATGCTCGAGAAGGCGTCGCTGATAGATGGCTTCTCAAAGGTAAACGATGACGGTGTCGGTGTTGTGGCAGGTTCTCTTCTGGGGCTGGTTTGCGTCGGAAGTTGTCCTCGGTGTGGCGACGCGCACGAAGCGCAGCACCGGAAACGTGCGCGACCGGGGATCGCTCGTCGTCTTGTGGATCGTGATCACAGCGGCCGTGACCCTCTCGCAGTGGATCGGTGACACCAAGCCAAGGAATATGTTTGGCGGGGCACACTGGTTGAGAACCGCCGCCGTCATCATTATCCTGGCCGGGTTGGCGATTCGCTGGATCGCGATTGTCAGCCTGGGCAAAGCCTTCAGCTCCAATGTGGCGATTCAGGATTCGCAGGAGATCAAGAAGAATGGATTGTATCGATTCGTCCGCCATCCTTCGTACCTGGGGTTGTTGCTGGTGTTTCTGGCGGTGGGAGTGGACTCGCGGAATTGGATCGGTTTTGCGGTGGCGTTTTTGCCGACCGCCGTGGCAATGCTCTATCGGATTCATGTTGAAGAAGTCGCGCTGACCGCGGCGTTTGGCGAAGAATATGTCGCGTATAGCCGGGGCACCAAGCGCTTGATTCCCGGATTGTATTGAGAAGCCGGTTATCGGCGATGGCCGATCATCCCAAGCAGCCTGTAACATTCGGGCGGCGGGACAGTGGTATATTCACCGCGTCAGTTTCGGCACGGGCGGGTGAAACCGAATGTCCCAGACCTTTTTGCGCCGCGGCCTGCGGCGTGAGTTCCTGATTCCATTTGCGCGCATCGGCATTTTGCTGTGCATGGCCGCGATGTTTGGGAGGGTGTCGCGCGCGCAGGACAAGAATCCGTTTGCGGGCAATACCGACGCGGCAAAGGTGGGCGAGTCGCAGTTTCGGGCGAACTGCGCGTTTTGTCATGGGCTCGGCGCGCGGGGCGGCGGGCGCGGGCCGGATTTGACGCGGGCGAAGAAGCGGCACGGAAACGCCGACGCGGATTTATTTCGCACCATCAACGAAGGCGTGCCGGGTACGGCGATGCCTCCGAACGGAGCGACGCAGCAGGGCGTCGGCATGACCGACGAAGAGATCTGGCAGGTAATTACCTACATCCGCAGCGTGCAGAAGAAGACCGACGCGCAAGCCGCGGGAAATGCCGCGCATGGCAGGGAATTATTTTATGGGCCGGCGGCCTGCGCGAATTGCCACATGGTGCAGGGGAAGGGCGGGCGGTTGGGACCCGACCTGACGACGACGGGATCGGCGCGGTCGCTGGACTACCTGGTGGAGTCGGTGCGAAATCCCAGCAAGAGGTTGGCTCAGGGAATTTCCGAGGCGATGAAGGAATTTTCTCAGGAGTATGTGACGGTGACGGTGGTCGACGGCGGCGGCCAGAAATATCAAGGCACCGTCTTGAACGAAGACAATTTCACGTTGCAGATGATGGATACGCGGGAGCAGCTGCATCTGTTCGACAAGAGCAAATTGCAATCGGTGGAGGAAACGCGGCAGTCGCTGATGCCCGCTTACGATCCGAAAATGTTGCCGGAGAAAGATTTGCAGGATTTGTTGGCTTTCTTGCTTGCGACCGGGTCGGCGCCGGAGGTGGGGAAGTGAGGGCGCCGAATGGAGATCGGTTCGTCGGACTGAAAAATCCGCGGGAGATTTTCTTACGGCTGGGCGCTTGGGGCGCAGCGGTGCTGCGCCCCTACAAGAGGCGCGAGATGAAGGTGCCGCTTGCGCTCTTATGCTGGTGTTTTCTAGTGGCGGGATCGCTCCGTGCGCAAGTTACGCCGCAGCGACTGCTGGATTCGGCGAGCGAGCCGCAGAATTGGTTGATGTATTCAGGCGATTACGCCGGGCATCGCTACAGCACACTGGATCAAATCACGACGGCGAATGCCTCCGGGCTGGTGCCGAAGTGGGCGTACCAGACGATGGCGGGAGGGAAGTTTGAGACGACACCTCTGGTCGTCGATGGCGTTTTGTATGGCACCGGACAGGACGATCGCGCGTATGCCTTGGATGCGCGGTCGGGGCGGCCGATCTGGCAATACCAGCGGGCGCTGCCCGCGGACATTCGGCCGTGCTGCGGGCGCGTGAATCGCGGGCTGGCGATTCTGGGCGACAAAGTTTTCCTCGGAACGCTGGATGCGCACGTGATCGCGCTCGACGCGAAGACCGGCAACGTGGTGTGGGACGTTACCGCGGTGGATTATCGCGGTGGCTACAGCTTCACGCTGGCGCCGCTGGCCATCAAGAATCTGGTGATCGTCGGCATCTCCGGCGGGGAATACGGCATTCGCGGATTCATCGACGCTTACGATGCTGCGAGCGGCGAGCGCAAGTGGCGTTTCTACACGACTCCGGCGCCGGGCGAGCCCGGCAACGATAGCTGGGAAGGCGACTCGTGGAAAATCGGCGGCGCGCCGGCGTGGATTACCGGGACGTACGACCCGGCGACCAACACCACTTTCTGGACTACGGGAAATCCGTCGCCATCGAATCGCGGCGCGGGACGCGCGGGCGACAATTTGTACAGCAATACGCTACTAGCGCTCGATCCCGACACCGGCAAGCTGAAGTGGCATTTCCAGTTTACGAAGCACGACGAGCACGACTACGACGCGACGGAGGTTCCGGTGATGATCGATCAGGGCAGCGAGAAACACCTGATCGTCCAGGCGAACCGGAACGGATTTTTCTACATTATCGATCGCGCGACGGGGAAGCTGATCTCGTCAAATGCCTACGCCAAAGTCACCTGGAGCACGTCTAAGGATGCCGAGGGGCGCCCGGCGCTGGATAAGAATGGATCGCCGACTTTAGAAGGGAATCGCGTATGCCCGGGCGCAGCGGGCGCGACGAACTGGATGTCGCCGACCTACGATCCGCAGACGAAACTGTTTTACGTTACGGCGCGGGAGCAGTGCGACATTTTCAGCACCGCTCCGCAGGCGTTCGAGAAGGGTCACGCGTATTACGGCAGCGCGTATTTTCCGAACGATGATGCCGAGCCGTTTTGGGGCGCGCTGCGCGCAATCGATCCGCTGACTGGCGCGTTGAAATGGGAATGGAAGCATCCGTCGCCCACCTGGTCGGGCGTGCTGTCGACCGCGGGCGGATTGGTGTTCACGGGCGACGCGGAAGGTAATTTCATGGCATTAGAAGCAACCTCGGGCAAAGTTTTGTGGCACTTCCAGTGCGGAGCTTCGGTATATTCGTCACCGATGTCCTTTGCCGTGGACGGCAAGCAATATGTGGCCATCGCGGCAGGCAGCGCACTGTTCACATTTGCGCTGCCGTAATCAAGGGGACGAATGCAACCTGAACGCCGGCGTACTCTCCGATTTCCGTTCGATGCGATAGCCGAAGTGTCGTGGGAAGGCTCCGCGCCGCAACTCCCGGCGCGGGTGACCGAAATCAGTCCAAACGGGTGTCACCTGCAAATGGGAAACCCCGCGGAGCTGGGAAGCGCGGTGTTCGTAAAGATTTTCACGGACGGCACTTTTTTTGAGGCGCACGCCACGGTTGTGTATTCGCAGCCGAACTCGGGGATGGGCGTCGCCTTTCGCGATCTGAAACCCTATTTTATCGAAGTGTTGAAAAAGTGGCTGCTGGCGGCAATGCATGCGAAACAGAAGCCGCGGCAGTGATTTCTTGATCGCCGCTTCGCGCTAGAATGAGTGCATGCAGAGGAAAATCTTCTGGGGCACCTTCACGCTCCTGGGCCTGCTGGCGGATATGGCGCTGCCGCTGTGGTGGGCGCTGGCGGCGACCATCCCCATTGGTGTGCTGAGTTGGTGGATCGCGTATCGGAGCGACTGGTTTTAGATTATCGAGGAAGAAGGCCGGCCTTCCTTTTGAAGGGCCGGACTTTTTTGAAGAATGGACGGACGCGTCCGTCCGTGCTTCCGGTCTTCTTCTCGGGATAGAGCCTTTGGAATCAACGGATTGGGGGCGGTTCGACCGATTTTGCCGATATTGCAATCTCATGAAAAGGCAGAACTTAGAGTAAGCCTGGCTGTCCCCGCATTTGGACGGCGGAATGGCGATGTGATGGGTTGGGGGTGCCGTTCGGATCCTCAGGACGAGCCGACGCTACCAGCACTCGCCTGAAAATGAAAAAAGCGCCGGCTTGGCCGACGCTTGGTCGCAGTTGTCAATGCGGTAAGTATACCCGATCAGCAAATAAAGTCAAGGATTATTTTTAGGGAGTTATTCTCACATAGTTCTATTCGAACGGCGGCACATGCTGGATTCGACCTATTCCGAGGACAAGAGTCGCGCTCACCGTACGAGCCTGGTTGCTCCCCTGCTGCTCCAACTCCTGCTCTTTCTCCTGCTTTGGGCACCATTTGCGCGCGCTGGCGATGGCCAGACGGACGTTGCCTCGAAAACCGTGAGCGGCCGCGTGGAGATCTCCGGCTCCAAGATTTATTACGAGGAATGCGGTTCGGGCCCATCGGCGGTGGTCTTGTTGCACGATGGGCTGCTTCACTCGGTAACCTGGGACGCCGTGTGGAAGCCGCTCTGCGGGAAATATCACACGGTGCGCTACGACCGCCGAGGATATGGCCGATCGGAGGCGCCGAAAAGCTCTTTCGTTCCGGCCGAAGACCTGTACGCGCTACTGAGTCATCTTAAGATCGAGCATGCTGTAGTGGTCGGCAGTTCTTCGGGAGGGGCGCTGGCCATCGATTTTGCGCTCGCACACCCGGAAATGGTGGACGGCTTGTTCCTGATCGGCCCGGTAGTAGACGGCATGGAGGTCACTCCAGCGTTCACCGAGCGTAGCGAGGAGAATATGGCGCCGCTCGCGAGCGGCGACACGAAGGCAGCCGCCGAGAATTGGTCGAAGGATCGCTACCTTATTGGTGAAGGACACGAGGGGGCGCGGAAGAGGGTTTACGAGGTGCTCTCGGAGAATCCCCAAAACCTGAAATATACCGGCGAGTTCGAGACTCGCAATGCGCAGCCCTCCGGTTCGCGGCTTGGCGAAATTCATGCGCCTATTTCCATCGTTGTCGGCGAGTTCGATATTTCCGATGTGCACGCGCAGGCGGGAGCGATTGAGGCGGGAATTCCGGGCGCGGAGCGGGACATCATCATCAATTCGGGGCATCTCGTGCAACTGGAGCAACCGGATGTGCTGATGGAAAAGATGGTGCCCTTCATCGACCTTCAAGAACGCAAGACAGTGATCGTTCCAATCGACCTCCTCCGTGCCTATGCAGGCTTATACAACGCGGGGCGTTGGGTCGTCACAATTGGGCTGGAGGGCAGCCACCTGACAATGCAGATTCCGGGGCAGGCGGTGTTCCCGCTGTTTGCGGAATCGCAGGCAAAGTTCTTTTTGAAAGTGGCTGATGTGGAGATCGAATTCGGCAGGGACGCCAAGGGAAAAGTGAGCCGGGCGGTGATTTATCAGGATGGAGAGACGATCAAGGCTCCCCGGATGTGACTATATAGTGGAGGCAGGGCAACCGCCCAAGACGGTACGGGGAAAGGAGAATCATGCCGCACTATTTGGTTGCTATTTACCTCCCCGACGGTTACGACGGGTCCTCGAGCCGCACCGGCTGCAGCCACCTCCGCTCCGTTTCCAGTTCCGGAATCATCGCCGCCTCACCGTCCTAGAGGTAAGTACCCTGTTTTCAGCATCCTCGGCCACGCAAAAAAACATTAAGCTGTTTGTCGATTCGCGCCGCACCCGTTCGACGCGTAAGTGGAGCCGCACCGCGCGTCCGGCCACTCGCAACATTTCGGGCCCAACGCAGTCCAAGCTCCTATATAAAAGTAGCGGCCTGATACGGCGTCCGCTCAACGCTCAAGGAGAAGAAAATGCGCTTCATGATGATCATGTTTCCGAAAGACTACGAAAACGCAAAACCGGGCTGGGTACCCGACCTCAAAAGCATGGAGAAAATGGGCAAGTACAACGAGCAACTAGGGAAAGCCGGGGTGCTGCTCGCGCTCGACGGGCTGACCCCGCCCTCGACGATGAGCGCGCGCGTCACCTTCAAAGGCGGAAGATCGAAAGTTACCGACGGCCCGTTTACCGAAGCGAAGGAAGTGGTCGGCGGCTATTGGATCATCCAAGTGAAGTCGCGCGAAGAGGCACTCGAATGGGCCTCGCGCATCCCCGGCTCGGACAACGAAATGGTCGAGGTTCGCCGGATGTTTGACGTAACCGACTTTGATCCCGAGACCCAAAAGGAGATCCAAGAGAAGTTCGGCGAGGCCGGGTGAGCTGGGCCAGCAATAGCTTTGTAACTCGATGAGACTCGCCTGCGAATACTTGGCGATGCGTGTCGATTTCAGCGCGCGTCATTCGACGTACATGTGGAGAGAGCTTCCGGACATTTAGGGCGACGGCAGCTCTTCTCACTATTCGCAACCGATAGGAGACTCCGTTTATGCGTTACCAAGCTGCGCCCGCAGTCATCGCGTTGACTCGTCCCCTCCGAGGTTATTTGAATAGCGACGCTCCATCACGAAGTACCGACTGCATCTCGTCTGCGAGTACATCCCCTTCGTAGATCTCCAGATAATTGACACGCTCACCTTCGTTGTTCGGCTGCATCCCTTTAGCGATTGATTTTTTCAAAGCGAGGGACGGATCGCCCTCAGCGCCCAGCGCTGTGCTGCAGGTACCGAGTTCGGCAGTGCAACGCATTTCCAGGCCAGTGATAACACGTCCGCTATAACTCATCACAAAATCAGTGACGGGGTGCTGTTTCGGGCCTGCATGGAGATCGCTGTTCTGGAGTACAAACCGGCGTCCCAGGACAGCGATCGCCTGGTCGATAACTTCTTTCCTGGTGCGCGCACGCTCACGAGGATCGATTTTGCCGTGGTCATTAACATTCAGGCCCGACCCCACTATTAGAGAAATGTATTGATTACCGAAATCAGCGCTAAAAACCTGCAGCACCTTCTGCCATGCCTCCATGTATTTGCGTGGGGTATAAGAGACTTTCAGCCACGTTTTAACATCCTCTGGAGTGTCTGGCAGCGTCATTTCTGCAGAAACTGAGGTCGGTCCGTCAGCTGCAACCACTCTAAAAGCAGGAGACTTTCCGTACCTGTCGCTCAATTGCTTCAGGAATGCGAACCAGTGGTTAAGGTAAACCGTGTCCCAGGGCATCGGGAGTTTCATCACTGTGCCTTTGCCAAGTCCATATTGTATTGGGAACGGTTCGGTCTCTGCGCCTTCGAGGGCCCATCCAGGAGAAAAAAAACCAGGGAAGACGAGGAGTTGTACCCATTTGTTTGAAGATTCTGCTGTATGGAAAAGTTGATCCAGCTTCGACCAGTCCGGTTTTCCCCGGACTGGTTCGATGTCGCCCCAACGGATCTGGAACGCGACTCCACTAATGTTCGGATTATTCAAGGATCGTAGATCCAAATCTCGATCCGGTTTGTTTCTTAGAACTACGACTAGCCCGCTCGGTGAAGAGTTATCGGCCGATGCCGGCGACTGGTTGGCTTCCGTCATTGCAGCAGTCGGAAAGAGAAGTAAAGTGCAGGCCAAAACAAGCGGAATGTGCATAGCAAGGCTTACAGATCGCGGCGCAGCGTGCATCAGCATCCATGCCTCCGAGAATATTCGCCCCTAGTCCTTCTTGTCGTTGATCCGATCGCTAACAGTCGTTCCGGCAGGACTAGCGCGTTCGCCTCTTGTGAGTCCTCAACTCGATTTGCGAGCGGCCTCGCTGTGGGATTAGCAGCCATAAACGCCCTTGTCGCGAGGGAAGTATTGATGGCGAGAAGCCGACTTGTCGTTACTGATCCGGACAACTTCCCCGAAGCCCGTTTCTGGCCAACTTCCGAGTTGCCGACCATCCACGAACGACGCATCGGCATTTTCGGGTGTGTGTCGCACCAACTCTCGGCCTTCGTGCGGTCAATCGGTTTCAAAGACTGTCCGTCGTACCTACAGAATGCCAGCACGTCCGGCCCATCTGGCGATGTAGCTCTTGAGGAAGGAAGTGAAATCGTCAGCGCCGGGTGGGAGTTTTTTTCCTCGGTTGCTGATCCAAGAGAAATCCAGGTTTACGACGGGATTGATCAGGCGACTTAGGACCACCTTGCGATTTCGGCAGGCGGGCAGCACGAAGGAAGGAATGATGGCGACGCCCTCGCCGGATTCCACCATAGCAATCTGCGTGTCGAGGTAGTTGAAAACGGCGCACGGATGTAGGACGACCCCAATTCGCGCTAGGCGCTTGTCTATGAACTGCTGGACTAGTTGGCCTGGCGTTAGAGCGATCAGCCGCTCATCCTCCAGAGCCGACCAAGTCGTAGAAGTGCGGCGCAGGGTTGGATCGTTATCGGGGCGAATCACCATCAAAGAAAAGCGAAACAATGGCGTGCGGCGAATTCCCGATGCGGGCGTGAAAAATGCGCCAAGGCTTATATCAGCTTTGCCGGCCTCGACCAGCTGCGTGAGAGCATCTCCCCCGACATCGAACACTTGAATTCGGATGTCGGGCCGGTGACTGCGGAACTCCTTGATGGCTTCCGGCAGAACGTTGGCCGCAATCAATGGCGGTGCGCCAACAGACAATGACATGCTGGCTTCAGTGGCCATCCGCCCGACGCGGGACACAGTGGCGTCGAGCTTTTCCAGACTCTGCTGCACGGCCGCAAGCAATTCGCTCCCGTGAGCGGTCAAGCTGACGTGACGGGTCGTGCGATTAAATAGCCGGAAACCGAGTTGCGATTCCAGCTCTCGTATCAAGACGCTCAGGCCTGACGGCGTGACGTAGAGGGCTTCAGCGGCGCGGGAAAAACTCCGATGTTGAGCCACCAGGAGAAAGGCTCGTAACTGACGCGAAGTAAATTCCATTATTGAGTATTCGTCAACAACTATAAAATCATTTGAACTTGTATCATAAATAGGTTTGAACTTAAATAGCGCAGCGGCAGATTTTCGGCCAAACCGTCCAGGCATGGGTGGAGGAATCCTTGGAAGAGCTGGCAGGCAGTCGGCGAGTGATTGGTGGTGGTGCTGCAAACCCCGGATTGATATCCGCTTTCGCGTGTTTGACGCCGATCCAGTGGCTCGTGTGTGGTGTCGCCGCACTGGGCTTTGCCTTCGATCTTTACGAGACCTTGGTGACGGCGCTCATTGCCCGTCCCGCACTCGCCACGCTCGGGAATTTCAAGCTCGGCAGCCCGGGTTACAACCTCTGGGTGGGACTGATGTTTTATATGCCATTGGCTTCAGGGGGTATCTTTGGACTCCTGGGAGGGTACCTGACCGACGTTTTAGGCCGTCGGCGTGTCCTGGTATGGAGCATCCTGCTGTATGCCTTCTCCGCCTGCGCCGCCAGCTTTGCAGTTACGTTGCCGCAGTTATTGCTTTTCCGTTGCACCACAGTCGTCGGCGTGTGTGTCGAATATGTGGCTGGAGTGGCGTGGGTCGCGGAGCTCTTTTCTAATCCCAAGCAACGTGAATCCGTGCTGGGCTACACCCAGGCTGCCTTCGGACTGGGAGGACTGATGGTGACGGCAGCCTATTTTGTTGCCGTCACCTACGCCGAACGATTCCCGGCCATCCATGGCCGCCACGAGGCCTGGCGCTACACCCTGTTGTCCGGACTGATCCCCGCGATCCCGCTCATCCTTACACGGCCGTTCCTGCCGGAATCCCCCATCTGGCGGGAGAAGAAATCCAAAGGAACACTGAAGCGTCCGCGCTTCGGGGAGCTATTCCAGCCCTCTTTACGAAAGACCACTGTGGTCACCACATTATTGGTGGCGTGTAGCTACGCCCTGGCCTCCGGGGTCATTCTGCAGACACCTCGCATGGTTCCTGGCCTTCCCGAGGTACGGGGCTTCGCGCCGCGCTTGGTGGAGCAAACCGTGAGTGGAGTGCAATTGTTTCAGGAGCTCGGCACGATTGCGGGCCGCTTGCTGTTTGCCTTCCTCGTGGTCCGGATCGCGACGCAGAAACACCTCCTGCGCGTCTTCCTGGTTCCCGGATTGATCGTTTTCTCCGGCGTCTACTTTTTTGCTGCGACACATAGCTTGCGGCTGCTCGAATACGGGATATTTCTGGCCGGTCTCCTGCTGAACGGGCCTTTCAGTCTTTGGGGCAACTATCTGCCGCGGATGTACCCGACACACCTGCGAGGCACCGGCGAGACTTTCGCGATCAGCATCGGAGCCCGAGTGATCGGTGCCTCGGGGGTGCTGCTCACAACGCAACTCACCAACCTAATGCCCGGTGGCAGTGCCGCTGCCCGCCTAGCGTACTCGGCCGGCACACTCGCGGTCCTCGCTTACTCCTTGTCATTGATTGGAAGTTTCTGGCTTCGCGAGCCGGAACATGCTCAACTGCCCGACTAGTGTCTGAGGCGGGCGTGGGGTTCCTGCAACGCATGCGGGCGAGCTGTTCTGGGCGGATCACGGGCAAACCGGAAGTTATCAGTCGTCCGTGGATTAATACCGATAAACGCGCTACCGGTTAGAAGATCGGGGACAGGATCATGCTTTTCGCCGCGGCAGCGGAGGCCGCTTCCAATGGCGAAGAGCAAACGCAAACGAGTCCCGAAAACGGTCCTCAAATTACCCGATCTAGAACAATCGAAATCTGCGGTCTTGAACAGTCTCACGTCTTCGAGTTCAAAGCGCTCATACGACCGTGCCATTCGTGAATTTATCGACTGGTACTGTCCGGAGCCCAGGCTAGCCTTCAACAGGACCGTGGTCACACGGTACCGAATCGCACTCGAACAGCACCCGTACGCCCCGTCGACGATTAACCTGAGATTGGCGGCGATACGCCGGCTGGCATATGAAGCATCTGATTGCGGACTTCTTAGCCCGGATCTTGCGGCAGGCATTCGGCGTGTGAAGGGCGTCAGGCGGCTGGGAGTGCGGGTCGGGAATTGGCTGACGGCGGAGGAGGGCAAGAAGTTACTCGGTGCTGAGACAGCCTACACCCTTCGCAGCCGACGAAATCGCGCTTTGCTCTCGCTTCTCATCGGCTGCGGGCTCCGGAGAGCTGAGGTTACAACCTTACGGTTAGAGGATCTTCAGCTTCGGGAAGGCCATTGGGTCATCGCTGACCTGAGAGGAAAAGGTGGCCACATCCGAACGATCCCCGTTCCGCATTGGGTGAAGGAGGCGGTCGACCGCTGGACTGTCGGTGCCGGTATCATCTCAGGTCCGTTGCTACGGTCTATCAACAAAGCAGGCAGAATTTGGGGACACGGCTTTACACCCAAGGTCATCTGGGCAGTCGTGAAAGCAAACGCGAAAAGCTGCGGTCTGCCAGCGGTGGCACCGCACGATTTGAGAAGGACCTGTGCGCGATTGTGTCATCAGGCAGGAGGTGAACTAGATCAGATTCAGTTCTTGCTCGGCCACGTTTCAATTCAGACGACGGAGCGATACCTCGGGTGCAAGCAGCGTTTTCACGATGCGGTTAATGATCACATCGGCCTGGAGCCGGATGCGCCGTGAGGAACAGGCCTAGAAATTGGTATCCGCTGGCCGACTTCTCGGTACTGATTGTTCGCAGCCCGTGTGGATTAGTTCCGGTTGGCCGACAAGCCGCGAGGAATCGCCGTGTCCGATCAAGTCGAATGTTCCACAAGCTAGATCAGGAAGGTGGCGAAACCCGTGGCCACGAGCGCCGCAGCCCATACCAACTCAAAGTTGACCCACGCCTTGCGGAGAAGCGCGAGGCCAACCTTTCGATAAACGACCCAAGCAATCAACCCTGTCACCGCAAGATAAGCACCCGTATGGGCCCCGGTCGCGAGCATGCCGGCCAGCGGACTAATGGCCGAGGCCATGTGATCATGACCCCCCATGCGGGCGCCCGCTTGGGCGGTAGTGCTGCCCAGCAACACGGGCACTACCATCAAACCCGCACCGTGCGCCGAGGCCATCAGAAACGACCAGACAGTCAGGTCTCGGAATCCTACCTGCATACGAATCCACCGCGGGTGCCAATGTCCCACCAAGCAAAAGATTCCAAGGCCGACCAAGATCGCGGCGACGAAGTAGCGGACGACTGTGAGCGGCAGCGTCATGCCAAGAAACAGTGCGATCAGCACCACGCCGCCGATGGCCAGCGCGTGACCGAGTGCAATGGGGACGAGCGATTTTGCCACCGCGCTCCCCTTTTGCTCCTGCATCCCCAGCGCTACCGCGAACAGCCACCCCATGCCAGGGTTGAGCCCGTGGTAGGCGCCAAGGAGCAGCATCAGCCACAACTCAGTCGAAGTCAGCCCGTCATGCGCCATTGCTAGTCCGAATAGCAATAGGAATCGGACGAAGCGTCACCGCCTTGCAGCCTCAGTTGGTGTGCGCGCAATCCGTCGAACTCGACGAAGAACTTCTCATCGAGCTTCATCCCGCCCTCGGGCTTGGCATCGATCTTGACCATCCAACTCTTCACGCCGTCGGGGTAAAACTGCTCGTCCCATGGGGAGTAAAGCGAGTTCGTGAAATAGACGCGTTTGCCGTCGCGGCTGATCTCGACCATCTGCGGACCGCCGTTGAGAGCCTGCTTGGGTTTCTTCGGGTGAGCCGCTCGGCCTACGATGCCGCCGAGATGGATTGAGCCCGTCTTCTTCGGGTTAGCCGGATTCGAGACGTCATACTGGATGAACTCACCTGTCCCCCAGCACGAGACGTAAAGGAAGCGGTCGTCGAGTGAGAGGTTGATGTCGGATACCAAGGGCGGCACTGCCTTGAAACCCTGCAACAGGGGCGGCAGCTTTTCCGGATCAGCCGGCTCAGCGGGAATTTCGATCACCTTGCGGATTGCCCATTTCCCGTTCTTACCACCCTCGTCGCGGTGCCACATCCAAACGGAGGACGAAAGATCTTTGAGGGAGATGACCACACCGACGAATCCGAAAGTCTGTTTAGGGTCGTGTGAGGGCCGAAGCTCAAGCACCATCTGCTGCTCCGCGCCCAAGTCAATTTCCTGCAAGTGACGCCGCTTATCCAGGTCCCAGATGTGCAGCTTGCGGCCATACTTTCCGGCAAGCAGCAAGTCCGCATTGAGGCCGTTCTTCACCATGTTCGGTGTTCCCCACTCGGAACTGATCAAGGTGTCGTGCCCAAGGTGCCACCAGAAATCGTAAGCCAAATTCTGAGGGCCGTGCTCCTTCTCCCATGGGCCCTTCAGCTCAAACGTGTCGGCATCCATCAGGAAAATCCCGCCGGGACCATCGCCGCTGGCCGAGCCGAGCGCGCTGCCATAAATGCCGTCCGGGCCACAGTGGATGGTGTGCGGCGATGTGTAGCCGGTCTTGCTGATGAACTCTTCCGGCTGGATGACCTTCACGATCTTGGGATTCTTGGGGTCAGGTTTCGTATCCAGGATGTGAATCCGCGACGACCCGATGCCCGGAACGACAAGGTAACGACGCTCCATATGCGGATGCGGATTCTGGGGGCAGAGGCATGCGCTGCACGCGTTCCACCCGAAGTGATGCAGCTCGTTATCGCCGTCGGGAAACTCCACTTGGCCGAGGAGCTGACCGTACGTGGAGGAGCGAGGCTCGAGGTCAATGACCCCCATGGCGTCACGCTTGCCGTTCTTGCCCACATTGAGCAAAGCAACATAAGCGATGTGTTCCGGCGCGGCTTTCATCGCCATGCCCGGTGAGGGATAAAAGGTTGGGTCCGGCATCAAGGGCATATTCCAGTCTCCTTTGGTGAAAGTTAGGGCGAAGGATCTTCGAGTGCCGTAAGCATACTCCTCCGTCTTGTGACTGGGCCACTGTTCCTTGCCGACTGTGCCGCCGGTAACCGCTTGCGGTGCTCCGATGCATTTCAGCGGGATGATGCGTTATCCGGAAGTTGAGGTCAGGTTTGGATGGCACCGAGAAACGCGCTTATGTCCATTGATACAGTAGTTTCTGGATTGTGACAATCGGAAACACCCCCTAACTAAAAAGCCCCGCCGGTTTGCTTGGCGTGACGAATCAGTGTGAAGATAAGGGCTATGAAAAAATCAACGATTTCTGTCGCAAGCGTATTTTTGACCGGCGCATTGATGTTGGCTGGAACTTTCAGGGCGCAAGACGCGCCGGCCGCGAAACCCACCCCAGCACCAGCGGCTGCGCCAGCTCCAGCCGCGAAGGCAGCGCAGACTCCGGCGGCGAAGACCGGGCAAAGCACAACCGCGAAGAAGCCCGGCCCTGCCCCACTCGTCCTCAAGACTCCGAAGGACAAAGAGAGCTACGCCATCGGATTGAATATCGGAAAAGGATTGCACAAGGACGCCGTAGATGTTGACCCAGCTATCCTGGCCCGCGGAGTGAAGGACGCGCTGGCGGGCGGGAAGACGCTGATGACCGACGACGAAGCAAAAGCCGCAATGGTCGCGCTGCAGGCCGACGTGCGCAAGAGGCAGGAGGCGAAGATGGCGATTGTGGGGGACGCGAACAAAAAAGAGGGTGACGCGTTTCTGGCGGAGAACAAGACGAAAGACGGCGTCGTGACGCTGGCGGACGGGCTGCAATACAAGATTTTGAAAGAGGGCACCGGACCGAAACCGACGGCTAAGGATTCTGTGGTTTGCAACTATAAGGGCACGCTGCTCGACAACACGGAGTTTGACAGCTCGTACAAACGCGGCCAGCCGGCTACATTTCCGGTGGGGCAAGTCATCAAGGGATGGACCGAGGTACTGCAACTGATGCCGGTGGGTTCGAAGTGGGAAGTGTTCGTCCCGTCGGACCTGGCCTATGGCGCGCGCGGAGCCGGGCCGGGCGCTCCGATTGGGCCCAACGCGACGTTGATTTTCGAGATTGAATTGCTGTCGATCCAAAGCAAGTGAGCGCCGACGCGTGAAGAATAGGCGCGTCTGTACATGTTCTTGTCATCAGGGCGGAGTCGTAGTGCACATCGTCCCCTGCTGCAACGGCATGTTTGCGGGACTGCTGAGAAAGCGTAAGTCAAAGAAGCTGCCCCAGAAACCGAAATGACCGCGACCTTCGTTGACACGTTGCAATGCGTCCGCTACGCTTTTGAGTTTGCTCGCGATGATTTTTCTCTCCTGAGAAGAACGGACGAAACGCCGCATGGCTGAAGAAAAACTCCCAACCCGCGCACAGGATTTTTCCGAGTGGTACAACCAGCTGGTCCTGAAAGCGCAGCTTGCCGACTATGCGCCGGTGCGCGGCTGCATGATCGTGCGGCCATACGGCTGGGCGCTGTGGGAAAACATGCAGCAAGCGCTGGACCGGCGTTTCAAGGCCACCGGGCACCAAAACGTGGCGTTTCCGCTGTTGATTCCGCGGAGCTTTATCGACAAGGAGAAGCATCACGTCGAAGGTTTTTCTCCCGAGCTCGCGGTCGTCACCATCGGGGGCGGTGAAGAACTCGCCGAGCCTCTCGTCCTGCGTCCCACTTCGGAAACGATCATCGGCCACATGTGGTCGAAATGGATTCAGTCCTATCGCGACCTGCCCGTATTGATGAACCAGTGGAACAGCGTGGTGCGCTGGGAACTGCGCACGAAGCTTTTCCTGCGCACGCTGGAATTCTACTGGCAGGAAGGGCACACCGCCCACGCCACGCGCGAAGAGGCGGAAGCCGAAACGCGCCAGATGCTCGATATCTACACCGATTTCGCCGTCAACGATGCCGCGATTCCGGTTATCCCCGGCAAGAAATCCGACGCCGAAAAGTTCGCCGGCGCGGACACCACCTATTCCATCGAAGCCATGATGGGAGACGGCAAGGCACTGCAATCCGGGACGTCGCACTTCCTGGGGCAGAACTTTGCGGAAGCGTTCGAAGTCCGCTACCTCGACCAAAACGGTCAATTGCAGCACTGCTGGACTACGTCCTGGGGCCTCTCCACGCGCGTAATCGGCGCCATCATCATGGTCCACGGCGACGACCAGGGCCTGGTGATGCCGCCAAAACTCGCGCCCTACCAGGTAGTGATCGTTCCGATCTTCAAGACCGACGAAGAGAAGTCTTCGGTTCTCGACGCAGCCCGCAAGCTGAAAGCCGAGCTAGTCAAAGCCAACATCCGCGTCACCCTGGACGAGCGCGAAGGCAACAGCCCCGGCTGGAAGTTCAACGATTGGGAAATGCGCGGCGTCCCGGTGCGCGTCGAACTCGGCCCCAAAGACGTCGCCAAGCAATCGGCCGTTCTCGCCCGCCGCGATCGCCCCGGCCGAGAAGGCAAAGTCAGCGCGCCCCTGGTTGGCCTGCCCCAGACCATCGAGAGCTTGCTCGCCGAAATCCAGCAGGCCATGCACGACAAAGCCCTGGCCTTCCGCAAAGCGAACACGCACGACGCCAATACCTACGACGACCTGAAAAAGGCGGTCGAGACGGGTTTCGCCTTTTCGCCCTGGTGCGGTAGCGCCGACTGCGAAGCCAAGATCAAGGAAGAGACTCGCGCCACGATGCGCTGCATCCCGTTCGACCAGTCAGGTACCCCCGGCGGCTGCGTATACTGCGGCAAGCCTGCCCCGGAGCGGGCTATCTTCGCCAGGGCTTATTAGGGCGCGGGCTTACTGATACGCGTCTTTTGGCCGCTGCCCCGTTCCTTTCCGGGAACATCCCTCTCGCCTGCTTCTCGACACCCTCGCACCCGGATGCTAGCTTGGGAAGACATCGCAGCGGCATTCGTTTCATCGGCCAGCGACGGACCGTCGTCGTGCCTGGCCGGTACCGGGAGAGAACTTGGTGTATCAGGCCAGCACTCGAAGGAATCGCGTCCCCGCTCCGCACTCGCAACGAGGCGGCGGGACGATCAAGGCGATCCTCTGGACCGCGATCCTGATCTATGGCGCCTTCGTGGCCTACAAAATCCTGCCCGCCTACGTCGCCGAATACCAGTTAGCCGACAAAATGCAGGAACAAGCGCGCTTTTCGGTCGTGAACCGCTATTCGGAAGAGCAGGTGCGCGACAATATCTTCAAGGTGGTCAAGGACCTGGAAATCCCCGTCAAGCGCGAAGAAATCAAGGTCGTCTCCAATCAGGATGTCGTGAAAATCAGCATGGACTACACTGTTCCTGTGGACCTCCTCGTTTACCAGCTGAATCTCCATTTCACGCCCTCGAGCGAGAACAAGAATTTGTAGGCCGGTATTGGGGAATTTCGCGCGGGGTTTCGCCCCGGCGACCTCCGTCGCCCGGCAGCATAATCGGTGCAGACATCTCGATCCCGGTCGAACTGCGTCTTTCTTAGTGTCTGAGGTTGCGAGAGAATAGAAGTCCAGCCCCACGAGGTCGCCGTTTGCGCATTCGCATCGAAAAGGGTTTTTGGACGTCCATTTTAGGCCTGACGCTGCTCGGCGTTGTCTTCGCCATTTTCATCACCTGGGTCAGCATCGTCACTTACTTCTACGTCAAATATTCCCGGATGATTGATGCCCGGCTTTCCGGGCGCGTGCTCCAGAACACCACGCAGATTTTCTCGGCTCCCATGCGCATCGCGGACGGGGAAGTGTGGAGCGCCGAAGAACTGGCCACCTACCTGACGAAGGTCGGCTATCGCCCCGAGAAAGACGACAACGCGCTGGGCCAATACACCCTGCAGGCCAACAACGTCGATATTCGACCGTCGAAGCTGTCCTATTTCGCGGGGGCGAACGCCATTGCCGTTCAGTTCAGCGGCAAAACCATCAAGGCCATTCGGCCACTGGGCGGGGGCGCGGATCTGGTCACGGCGGACATTGAACCCGAACTCGTCACCAACCTTTTCGACAGCGCCAGGGAAAAGCGCCGCCCGGTCCGCTACGACGATCTCCCGCCGACGCTGGTGCACGCCATCATTTCCGCCGAAGACAAGCGATTCTTTGAGCACGGCGGTTTCGACTTCGTGCGCATCATCGGCGCAGCGTGGGCCGATATTCGCCACAACAGCAATCACTACCAGGGAGCCAGCACCATCACCATGCAGGTCGCGCGCACCTTTTTCTTCTCCAACGAGCGTACCTGGCGGCGAAAGATCGCCGAAGCCATGGTCTCCATGGAACTGGAGCAGCGTTTCACCAAGCAGCAAATTTTCGAGCTCTACGCCAACGAAGTCTATCTGGGCAATCGCGGCAGCTTCGGGATTCGCGGATTCTCCGAGGCCAGCGTCGCCTATTTTGGAAAAGATCTCCGCCAATTGTCGCTGGCGGAGTGCGCCTACCTCGCCGGAATTATTCGCGCGCCTAACTACTATTCGGCGGCGGACAGGCACCCGGAACGCGCCATCCAGGCCCGCGATCGCGTCCTGCCGCAGATGCTGGAGAACAAGTACATCACCGAAGCCGACATCCAGGACGCCAAGCGCAAGCAGCTGAAAATCGTGCACACCTCGGTGGCCGGCAGCGAGGCGCCTTATTTCGTAGACATGGTGAAGGACCACCTGCTCGACAAGTACTCCGAAAACGAGCTGGTCAGCGAGAATTTCCGCGTTTACACCACGCTCGATCCCGCTCTCCAGCGCGCTGCGGCTGCCGCCATCGAGACGGGCATGAAGAGTGTGGACACGCTGCTCGCCAAAAAATATGCGAAATGGCGCAAGGAGCAGGAGAAGAAGGGAACCAACGAGCCGATTCCCCAGGTGCAAGGCGCACTCGTTGCCCTCGATCCGCGCACCGGAGAGATTAAAGCCGTGATCGGCGGCCGCGACTACGGCCAGAGCCAGCTCAACCACGCGCTCGCTCACCGCCAGCCCGGCTCGGTCTTCAAGCCGTTCGTCTACGCTGCCGCGTTTGACAATGCCATCGACAACGTCCAGCCCATCGTCACCCCGGCCACTACCGTTGACGACGAGCCCACCACCTTCGAATTTGACGGCAAGGAATACACGCCCAACAATTTCGGACAGAAATTCATGGGCCACGTCACCGCTCGCGAAGCGCTTACCAATTCACTCAACGTCGCCACGGTAAAAATAGCCGAGATGATCGGCTACGGCCGCGTGGTGCAGATCGCGCGCCAGATGGGCCTCGGCACCAACATTCAGCCCACGCCCGCCGTCGCCCTTGGCGCCTACGAAATGACGGCCGTGGATGTCGCCGCCGCGTACACGGCGTTCGCCGACGGTGGCATCCGCGCCGAACCCGAATTCATCAACAGCGTCATCAGTGCGAACGGCGCCGTCCTGGAGAAGAACACGCCGCAGACTCATGCCGTGCTCGATCCCCGCGTCACCTTCCTCGTCACCAGCGTGCTCATGGATGTGATGAACCACGGCACCGCCGCCGGTGTCCGTGCGCGCGGCTTCACGCTGCCTGCCGCCGGTAAAACCGGCACGTCCCGCGATGGCTGGTTCGCGGGTTTCACCTCCAATCTCGTCTGCGTCATCTGGATCGGCTTTGACGACAATCGCGACCTCGGCCTCACAGGCGGTGTCGCCGACGCCCCCATCTGGGCCGACTTCATGCTTCACGCCACCGCTCTTCCCGCCTACAAGGACGTCAAAGATTTCACCGCGCCCGAAGGCGTGCAGTCCGTCATGATCGATCCCGAATCTCTGGAGCTAGCCACTCCCAATTGCCCTACCTCGCGCGAAGAAGTCTACGTCCTCGGCTCCGCGCCGACCCAGTTGTGCGAGTTGCACGGCGGAGGTCACGGCGTCGTTTCCTCAACAGGTTCCTGGCTCTCTCATGTTTTCGGGGGCGGCGAGCCCAAGCAGCCCCCTGTTGCGGTCGATGTCAACGGTCAGCCTCTCCCCTACGACCCGAACCGCCCGCCCAACGCCACCGGCCAAGGCGCCGCTGTGGACGCAAACGGCAAGCCCATCGAAAAGAAAAAGAACCCTTTACAGAAGATTTTTGGTATATTCGGGGGTAAGAAGAAGCAAGATCCGGACAAGGCAAAGCCGGATGACAAAGGAGACTCGCCATGAAGCTAGTTTCTCTGGCGGTTTCGGGAAGTATCCTCCTACTGACTTTTGCAGTTCCTTCCCAAAGTCAGACGAGCTCACAAGAAATGACTGCGCAGATGTTTCGCGATGGAGATCGTTCCATCCCTATGCAGGCGCCGTCTCAGGTTTCTACAGCCGGAACTGCGCCCGTTCGCGAGCTCTCGCCCGAAGAGGTAGGTGATTTGTTTATGGTGCGCAAGCAGTATTTCGAAGCCGCGCAAGCCTATAAGCGCTTGTCCGACGAGAATCCGCGCAACGCCGTGTATTTGAACAAGCTCGGCATCGCGCTGCATCAACAGGAAGCGCTGAGCCTCGCTCTCAAATATTACGAGCGCGCGCTGAAGGTGAATCCCAAGTACGCCGATGCCCAGAACAATATCGGCACGATTTGGTACCAGCGCAAGCGCTACGGCAAGGCCATCCGCGCCTATGAAAAGGCCATCAAGATACGCGAAGACATGGCCGTACTTTACAGCAATCTCGGTTACGCGTATTTCGGAGACAAGAAATACGAGGAATCGATTTCCGCGTTTCGTACCGCGCTGGCCAAGGATCCCCAGCTGTTCGAGCACAATGCTTCGCGGTCCGGTTCGTTGTTGCAGGATCGTTCGGTGTCCGACCGCGGACGCTTTTACTTCTTGCTCGCGAAATCCTTCGCCGAATCCGGAAACATCGAGCGCGCCGTGCTTTACCTCCGCAAAGCCAAGGACGAAGGTTACGCCACGCTGGTCGCGGACTTAAAGAAAGACAAAGCCTTCGCCGCCGAACTGCAAGTCCCCGAAATACAGGACATGATCGCCCCTAAAGAAGCCGTGTCCGACACGCAGCAACCGTAATCAACTGTCTGCGATCGCTGCAGGGGCAAATGTAGGCGCCGGACTTTAGTCCGGCGTTTTATTCTTCTCCCCAAATTACCCAGCCCAGATCCAACCGATCAGCCTTAGGCTGACGGCCCAACGAAGCGACAAAGCATTCCTCCCGCTAGGTATATGTTGTACAACCGCTTCACTGGCGGCCGATTCCATCCATTCCCTCTGCTACAATTCAATCCAGCATGGGGAAAAATGTTTTCACCGCGCGCGTCGTAGGTTTTTTCTGCGGAGCTTTATTCGCCGTCACTTCGCTCTGTGCGCAGCAATCGGCTCCCACGTCTCGCGCATCCGCGGCCACTGGCTCCCAACAAGGCGTCTACTTGGTTTTCCCGTTTGAAAATTCTGGCGCCTCACCGCGGATGGACTGGCTAGGCGAAGGCCTCGAAGAACTCACCATCCAGTATCTTTCCGATGCCCACGAACAGGTCTATTCCCACGCCGGCCGCGCCGGCGAACTCGAACGCTACGGCCTTCCCGCTAACGCCAAACTCAGTCGCGCGACCATGCTACGCATCGCACAGGATCTCGATGCCGACTACGTGGTCTTCGGCTCGTTCACTTCTGACGGCACTTCGCTCACCGTGGAATCTCGCATTCTCCGCGTTGACCCTCCCGCGCTACTTACCCCGGTCCGTGAAACCGGCCCACTCACTTCTCTAATGGATCTGCACGCGCGCGTCGTTTGGCATTTGCTTTCCGCCAACTCTTCGGCCTATCCGTTCACGCTTCAGGATTTCGCCAAGCTCCAGCGGTCGCTTCGTCTGGACGCCTTCGAACATTACGTGCGCGGCCTGCTCGCTAACGACGACGAGCCTCGCCTTCGCGAATTGCGTGAAGCGGCGCGCCTCGAGCCGGCGTGGCCCGATCCCGCCTTTGCGCTGGGCGAAACCTATGCCTCGCGTGGCGATTGCAACTCGGCTCTTCCGTGGTTTGCGCGCGTCCCGAGAACCCACCATCGCTACGTCGAAGCAATTTTCGCCACTGGCGTATGCAGGTTGCAATTGAACCAGCCCGATAAAGCGGAAGAAGTGTTCATGTCGCTTCAGGACGCCCTTCGTAACAATTCCGATCGCGCTCCGGGGGTGGGCAACGTCATTTCCGGCGCCGATCTTCCCGAAATCCTGAATAATCTCGGTCTCGCGCGCGCCCGCCAGGGCAAGTTGCCCGCAGCGCAAGCCGATCTTCAACGCGCCACGGAACTCGATCCCGATGAAGACGACTATCCATTCAATCTGGGTTTGCTCGCGTTTCGCGCCAACGATTTCGCTGCCGCCGCCAAATCCTTCCGCGAGGCTGCCGATCGCGAACCCGACAATCCGGAAGACCGCGCTCTATTGATTCAATCGCTTGAAAAAGCCGGCAATAAAGCGGAAGCTGACGAGGAACGCGAAGCGGTCGCCGAGGCGCTGGGCCCCAATGCGCTAACGCCGATTCATGTGGATGCCAAAGGCGATCCTCAAGCGAAGCTAGATCGCATTAAGACCGAGTTGGATATCACGGCGCTGCGTCTCGAGATCCAGTCGTCGGGAACTACGATGGCTTCTGCATCAGCATCCCCGGCCGGCGTTGCGGAAACGCCCGGCACGCACATTCGTCGCGGACGGCAGGAATTAGCCGCCGGGCGGCTCGATACGGCCGAGAGCGAATTTCGTGCTGCGCTCGCGGTCGATGCTGCAAACGCCTCTGCGCATAGCGAGCTCGCCGAAGTGGATCGACGTCGCGGGAAACTCGACGATGCGGTGAAGGAACTCCAGGCTTCGTTGGCCAGTCGCGATTCTGCTCTCGTGCGTACCATGCTCGCCAAGATCTATCTGGACCAGAAAAAATTCGATCTCGCTCGCGCCGAGGCTCAGCGCGCGTTGACGCTCGCCCCCAACTATACCGGCGCCAAGGAGTTGCTCGAGCATCTCCAGAGTCCCAAGCCTAACGGGAGCGCCCAGTGACCCCCGCACGCAGTGACCCAGCGCGTTCCTTCTCCGCCTTTGTAGCGGCGAGCGTGGCTCGCCATCTTCGATTGCGGCGCCGTGTCGCTTCTTCCGCCATATTTATCTCGTTCTCCGCGGTGCTCTGTGCCCTCTGTGCCTCTGCGTTCGTCTTTACCTTTCCCTCCGCAGCCGCGGAAGAATCCGCCTCGACCTCCGCCGTTCTCGATCTGAAACTCGATGGCGAAGTCGAACCCATTCTCGCCACTTACATCGACGAAGGCCTCGCCGACGCCCAACGCCGCCACGCCGCGTTGGTAGTAATCACGATGGACACTCCCGGCGGCCTGAGCGACTCGATGAAAGATATCATCCAGCACATCTTGAGCTCTCCGGTCCCGGTTGCGGTTTTTGTGTCGCCCTCCGGCTCGCGCGGAGCATCCGCAGGCTTCTACATTCTACTTTCCGCGGATATCGCCGCGATGGCCCCCGGAACGCACACCGGCGCCGCCTCTCCAGTCCTCAGTGTCGGTGGCTACCCGGTGGCCATCGACGAAACCATGCGCAACAAAATCACCAACGACGCCATGGCCTTTCTCCGCAGCTTCACCCAGAAGCGCGGGCGAAATCCCACTCTCGCGGAAACCGCTATCACCGACGCCAAGGCCTTCACCGAAAAAGAAGCCCTCGACGGGAAAATGATCGACCTCACGGCGACTTCCGAAGACGATCTGCTGCGCCAGCTCAACGGCCGCGAGATCACGCGCTTCGACGGCAGCAAAGTCAAGCTCGCGCTCTCGGTTCCCGTGCGCGTCGAGTTCCAGCTATCCGGCCGGCAAAGGTTTCTGGCGCGCATCGTCGCCCCCGACATATTTTTCCTGCTTCTGATCATCGGCACCCTGGGCCTGTACACCGAGTTCACACATCCCGGGATGGTCGCGCCCGGCGTCATCGGCGGCATCTGCCTTGTGTTAGCGCTCTACGCCATGCATATTCTTCCGGTAAACATTGCCGGTTTGTTCCTGATTGTGCTCGCTCTCGCTCTTTTTATTCTGGAAGCGAAGCTCACCAGCCACGGCGTTTTGTTGGCCGGCGGCATCATCTCCATGCTGCTGGGCGCGTTGTTTCTGATCCGCTCGCCGCTGACCTCTGATGGAGTGAGTCTGGGCATGGCCATTGCCGTGACGCTCCCGTTCGCGGTGCTCACCGTTTTTCTCATGCGTCTCGTCCTGCGCTCTCGCAAATGGAAAAGCGCCACCGGCCGCGAAGAATTGCTTCGCGAGCAAGGCATTGTGGTCACGCCGATTGTGGGCGGCGCGGAGGGAATGATCCGCATCCACGGCGAACTCTGGCGCGCCGTCTCAACGCTACCCGTACCGGAAGGCCGCCCGGTCCGCGTTCTAAGGATTGAAGGCTTAAAGTTATACGTTGAGCCCGTGGAAGCAACCGCATCCGCGACATAAGCGCCAGCGGTGCGTCTGTTCCCAGGCCGGAGTAGCGGAACCGTTCTTGAATTTGTCGTTGCGGCCAACGTTCAGGCTGGACGCCTGCAAGAGATTTGCTGACGTTGAGGAGGCACCATGTTCGAGTTTGGAATCGGAACGATGGTCATCATCGGCTTCGTACTGATCTGGTTCTGGAATTCCATCTACATCATCAAAGAATGGGAACGCGGCGTAGTCCTCCGCCTGGGTCGTCTGTTGCCGCAAGCAAAAGGGGCTGGCATCAACCTGGTCTTCTGGCCCATCGAAACGCTCCAGCGCATCAGCTTGCGCATCGAAACTCTCGACGTCCCGCCGCAAGACATCATCACTCGCGACAACGTCTCGGTAAAAGTAAACGCCGTCTGTTATTTTCGCGTCGTGGATGCCAATCTCGCCGTATCGCAAGTGCAAAACTACACCTACGCCACCTCGCAGCTGGCCCAAACCACGATCCGCAGCGTAGTCGGCCAGTTCGAGCTCGATGAAATCCTTTCCCAGCGCGACAAAGTGAACGCCAAGCTGCAGGTCATTCTCGACACCGAGACCGAGCCTTGGGGCATCAAGGTCAGCAAAGTCGAAGTAAAGCAGGTCGACATCCCCGAGCAGATGCAACGCGCCATCGCCAAGCAAGCCGAAGCCGAACGTGAGCGCCGTGCGAAGATCATTCACGCCGAGGGCGAGTTCGAAGCCTCGCAGAAACTAGCCGACGCCGCCAAAGTTCTCGAAACCCAGGGCTCCGCGATTCAGTTACGTTACCTCCAGACTCTTACCGAGATAGGTGTCGAGAAGAACACAACGATTGTGTTTCCGCTGCCCATCGATATCATTAACAGTTGGGTCCAAGCCTTGGGGGGAAATAAAAAGTAGATGGCTTCTCGCGGAAATCGAGGGGGTGGGGGCGACCGCGTGCTGGAGAGCCGGCACGTCATCGGCTTGTTCATGCTCATGCTGGTTTTTTCCGGCGTATTTTTCGCCCTCGGCTACGTGATGGGCCGCAATCAATACGACGGCCAAGTCCGCGCAGCCAGCAATCCGCACGCAACCACCGACGCCATCGTTTCCCCGAAGTCCGAAGCAACTCCAAAGCACTCGAAAAATTCGCCCTCGACGCCCGCTTCCGCTCCGGACGCCGCCACCGACGAGAACTCGCAGCCGAGTTCCGATTGGGGCTTCTACAATGCCGGCAAAGTCGCCCCCGACGACCGGCTGAAGTCCGCGCCGTCGGCGACGCAACCGTCCGCAACCCCGTCGATCTCCCCGGCGCTCGCGAGCAGCAAGACTCCATCGCGCACCGCCAACGTCTCGTCGAAATCCGCAACCGCTGCGCAAGCTCCCGCTGGCACCTACACGCTGCAAGTGGCCGCGCTACGCAAAGAAGCCGACGCCCACGCCGTCGCCGCCAGCTTGCTGAAGAAAAAATTCCCCGCCTTCGTGGTTTCGCCGACGACCGATAAATATTTCCACGTGCAGGTGGGCCCTTACTCCGATTCCAAGTCCGCGGAAGCCGCGAAGAAAGGCCTCGAGAACGCTGGTTTCAAGGCCATCGTGAAGCACTGATGCCGCAGCGCGCCTGGGCTAATTTCTTTCGTCCTCCCTCAGGATCGATAACCCCAGATTCTTTCCGTTTCGTCTTCGCCGCCCTTTCCGGCGCAGCCCTCTCTTTTTCGTACACCGGCTTCTATCTCAGTATCTATTCGTGGATTTGTATCGGCATTCTGCTCATCGTTCTCTTCGGCGCGCGACCCGGAGTCGCATTCGCCTGCGGCTTTCTTCACTCCATGTTTTTCGTAATCACCTGCTGCCCGTGGCTTGCCACCGTGCTCGCGGTCCACGGCGGCCTCTCCAAGGTCGGCGGCTGGGGCATACTGCTCTTGATCGGTTGCGTGTTCGGCGCCCTCACCGGCGCATTCGCCTGGTGCGTGAATCGCTTGGCGCGCCAAAGTATTCTTCTCGCCTGCGTCGGCACCCCGTTCTTGTGGGTCACGTTCGAATTTGCCCGCACGCGCATGCCCGAGATTAGCTTCCCGTGGGGCCTGCTAGGCTATCCGGCATCCGCGAATCTCGCCCTGCTCCAACTCACAACCATCACCGGCATCTACGGCCTCTCGTTCCTCGTCGCGTCTGTCAATGCCTTGCTCGCGTGGTGCGACGCCTCCACCTCAACGCCCGCCGTTCGCCGCCTCGCCATGATCGGCACCACCATCACGCTAATCCTAATCGCCATGTTCGCCGGGCCGCGCCTCGTCCCCCAGTCGCACGCGAATCACTACGCCCGCGCGGTGCAAGTCAATTTCCCCGAAGTCGTCGAATATCCCGAGCAATGGTTCGCCTCTCATGCCGCCGATCTCAACGAAATCGAAAATCTCAGCCTCACTCCCGATGCGCGCCAGCCCGATCTCCTCATCTGGCCCGAAGCCCCCGCTCCCTTTTCGTTCGAGGATCCGCAGTTCGCGAAGATCGCCTCGTCTCTCGCCATCCGCTTCCGCCATCCATTTCTCGCCGGCTCGATCGAGTGGCGCCAGCTCCCCGACGGCTCCAATCCGCAACGCCGCCACATCCTCGTCCCCTACAACAGCGCCGTTCTCGTCGATCCGCAAGGCCAGGACGTTTTCACCTACGACAAAATCCATCTCGTCCCGTTCGGCGAATACGAACCGTTCCCGCTGATTCATCGCGTAGTGCAAAGCGTCTCCAGCGAGGTAGGCGGCTTTCAAAAAGGCACGAAGTACGCCGTGGCCCATCTCCCCGGCGGCACGTCGCTAGCCGCATTCATCTGCTACGAAGCCATCTACCCCGGCGAAATCCGTAATTTCGCCGCCGAAGGCGCCCAGCTCTTCGTCAACATTTCCAACGACGGCTGGTTCGGCCACTCCGCCGCCGCCGAACAGCACCTGCGCATCGCCCGCGTCCGCGCCGTCGAAAATCGCCGTTGGCTCGTGCGCGTCACCAACAACGGCATCACCGTTTCCGTCGATCCCTACGGCCGCATCTTCAGCCCCCTGCCCACCGACGTGCGCGCCTCCGCCGACCTCCCCTACGATTTCCGCACCGACGAAACTCTCTACACCCGCTTCGGCGACTGGTTCGCTTGGCTCTGCGTAATCATTTCCGCTATCCTGTTAGCCTCAACTTTCCGGAAAGGAAACACAGCGAACGAGGAAATCCCGATCCCAGTAGGCATCGAGCCCGAGCCAGCCATGTAGTGGCCGGTCTTTACACCGGTAGCGCATAGCGCAGGGCCGGAGCCCAAGCGGCTATGTAGAAGCCGGGCTTCAGCCCGGCACGCAGGGATCGGAGCTTTAAATCTGTCTGGCAACGTCAGGGCACGGCTTCAGCCGTGCCGTAACCGGTCGCCTTTCCACCGGCTTTAGCCGCTGAGGGCCGTGTTTCTCGCTGCCAAAAAATTTATCCTCTTCGCACCCAACCCATGATTCTCGAAGACCTCCAATACCGCTACGAATCCCTGAAGCCCCGCCTCTCCATGGTTCGGAGTTTTCTTTGACGCCCCGCAGCATCGCGAGCGCCTGAAATCCCTCGAAGCCCGCGCCGCCGATCCCGGTTTCTGGAGCGATCAGGAAGCCGCCCAAGCCGTCCTCCGCGATCGCAAGCGCTCCGAAGACCAGATCGCCGCGGACGACAAACTCACGTCGCTAGCGGGCGACATCGAAACCTACATCGCGTTAGCCGCCGAAGAAACCAACGCCGACCAGCGCCAGGATCTCGTGAAAGATCTCGACCGCGAGCTGACCGCCGCCGAAACCTACGTCAGCGAACAAGAAACTCGCACCCTGCTCTCCGGCGAAACCGACCACCTCAACGCCATCATGACCATCAAGCCCGGCGCCGGCGGCACCGAATCCCAGGACTGGGCCAGCATCCTCCTGCGCATGTACCTGCGCTGGGCCGAACGCAAGGGCATGAACGCGGTCGTCCTCGACGAAACCCCCGGCGAAGAAGCCGGCATAAAGAACGCCACCATCCAGTTCGAAGGCGAAAACGCCTACGGCCTGCTCACCGGTGAAACCGGCGTCCACCGCCTCGTCCGCATCTCCCCGTTCGACCAGGCCGCCCGCCGCCACACCTCTTTCGCCAGCGTCTTCGTCATCCCCGAAATCGACGACCGCATCGAGATCAACATCCGCCCCGAAGAACTCCGCGTGGACACCTACCGCGCCGGGGGCAAAGGCGGCCAGAACGTAAACAAGGTGGAAACCGCCGTCCGCATCACCCACCTCCCCACCAACACGGTAGTCGCCTGCCAAGCCGAACGCAGCCAGGGCAAAAATCGCGCCCTAGCCATGAAAATGCTCCGCTCCAAGCTCTACGACCTCGAAATCCAAAAGCGCCAGCAGCACACCGACAAGCTCGACGAATCCAAACTGGAAATCTCCTTCGGCAGCCAGATCCGCTCCTACGTAATGCAACCCTACCGCATGATCAAAGACCACCGCACCAAGTTCGAAGTAGGCGACGTAGACAAAGTCCTCGACGGCGACATCGACCCCTTCATCCGCTCCTACCTAATGGCCAAAAAAACCAAAGGCAAGCTGGAAGTCCAGCTAGACGCCGAAGACGCGTAGCGTCGAGGTAGCACAGGCACTCCTGTTTACCCTGAGCCTCGAAGGGCCCTGTGCCCTCTGTAATTAAGGCAACGCGACTGACCAGGAGTTAGGCTGAAATCACCAGTCTTGGGAGTTGAATTCTCGGAGGTTATAAAGCCGCAGCTAGGTTGACCCACTGGTTCTAAAACCGTACCATACCCTCGCTAACGAATATGATTGGGCAGACCATCTCGCATTACAAAATCCTCAGCAAGTTGGGCAGCGGCGGTATGGGAGTGGTTTACGAAGCTGAGGACATTCGTCTGGGCCGCAATGTAGCGCTGAAGTTCCTACCGCAAGAAATGGGTGAGGACGCGCAGTCCTTGGAACGATTTCAGCGAGAGGCGCGTGCGGCTTCTGCACTGAACCATCCGAATATCTGCACAGTTCATGCAATCGAACAGCACGAACGGCGGCACTTCATTGTCATGGAACGGTTGGAAGGACAGACGCTGTCGCAGATGATCGGCAGAAACCCCGTCGAGATCGATAAGTTGCTGACGGCGGCAATCCAGATTGGGGACGCTCTGGAGTCGGCGCATGCCAAGGGCATTGTCCACCGGGACATTAAACCAGCGAATATCTACGTGACCGAACGGGGGCAGGTGAAGATCCTCGATTTTGGACTCGCGAAGATGGAGGGAGTGCGGCGCCGCAGTGCCGGCATGCACGCAAACTCGGAGATGGAGACAGAGGCCAACAGTAATGGTCTCACCCAACCGGGAACGACGCTTGGAACCGTCGCCAACATGTCACCCGAACAAGCACGGGGGCAGTTGGCTGACGCACGAACCGATCTGTTTTCCCTAGGCACGGTTTTGTATCAGATGGCGACGGGGATATTACCGTTCCAGGGCGATACCTCGGCGGTGATCTATGAGGCCATCCTCAATCGGGATCCGTTGCCGGTCCGGGAGTCGAATCAATCGGTACCATCCGAATTGGAACGGATTATCGACAAGGCGCTAGAAAAAGACCGCAACTTGCGCTACCAAACTGCTACTGACATCAAAACGGATCTGGCCAGATTGAAACGCGATCTTGAGTCAGGCCGCAAACGTACGGCCGAAAGCACGGAATCGCGCGGCGAAAGCAAGCAAAGCGAGAAATCCATTGCGGTCCTGTATTTCGAAAACCTCAGCGGCATCAAGGAAGATGAATACTTTCGCGATGGCATCACCGAGGACATCATCACGGAACTCTCCAAGATCAAGGGGCTAAGCATTTTTTCCAGGCCCACGGTGCTAGCCTACCGCGACAAGCGGGTCACGCCGGCTCAGATCGGCCAGCAACTCAAGGCAACTTATGTTCTAGCAGGTAGCTTGCGACGCGCAGGAAACCGCCTGCGCATCAACGCGCAACTCGTGGATACGCACACGGATTTTCCCCTATGGTCCGAACGATACGACCGTGAAATGAAGGACGTGTTTGAGGTGCAGGACGAAATCGCGCGCAACATCGCTGAGGCTTTGCGGATCACGCTCTCACCTCAGGAACAAGCTGCTCTTTCCGCCAAGCCAACGGAGAATCTACAGGCCTATGACCTCTACTTGCGCGGAAAGAATTACGCTAGGCGCATGACACAGCAGGACCTGGGATTTGCGTTGCAGATGTTTGAGAACGCTGTATCACTCGATGCCAATTTTGCCTTGGCGTATGCCGCGATCGCCAATGTGTGTGCACAGACGCACTACAACTACGGGCGCGATCCGATCTGGCTGAAACGTGCCGAGGCAGCTTCGCAACGGGCAGTTATCCTACAGCCGCAATTGCCAGAGGTGCTTGTCGCGCAAGCGTGGATTCTCTACGCGGCTCAGAATTATAAAGATGCGATCTACTGTGCGCAGAAAGCCATTGAACGTAAACGCGATTGTGAGGGGGCCTACTACACGCTCTGCCGTTCGCTGTTCGCTTCCGGACAGTATCAGGAGATGGCCAGCATAGCAGATGAAGCATTAGAGGCCAGTGGCGAGGACTATAATTGCTACGTTCCAATCATGAATGCTCTGGAAGTGATGGGGAAGCAAGAAGCGCTTCGGAACACACGCCAAAGGCGGGTTGCTGCTTTGGAGACCCATCTCAAGCACGTTCCGGAAGATGCGCGCGCGCGCATCCTGCTTGCCGGTGATTATGCAGCAATCGACCGTGCTGAGGATGCGGTCCGGGAGATCGACTTCGCGGTTGCGCTTCGCTCAAGCGAGGCAACGGTTCTCTATAATGCAGCCTGCGTATTCTGCAGACTTAAACGTAAGCCGGATGCCCTGAGCGCCCTCAAGAGAGCCTGGGACGCTGGATTTAAGGACGCAGACTGGGCTCGCCGGGACCCCGACCTCGCCCTTCTTCATGGCGATCCGGAGTTTGAGTATCTGTACCCGGATAAATTCTCCTCACCGCCCGCTCCGGTCTCCCACTAAGTCCCGACTAACGCGCTTACCGGACAAGTGGTTTTTGAAGTCCGCTGGCCCGAAATACATGCCGGGTGCCGCACTCTCACGGTCTTTGTGAGGGTGCGGGTTTTGACCTTTCCGAATCCTACTCTCGCACTTTCCTCAATTGTCATTCCGAACGGAGCAGGCCGATTTCTTCTGCTCGCGTTCATTTCCTATGAACGCGTCGGCCTGCGCAGAGAGGAATCTGCTGTTGCATTTCTCCTGCTGTCCCGTGCCCATCCTTTCTGCGGGTGCCCCATCCTCACGGCTCTTGTGAGGGTGGGGTTTTTGACTTAGCCGGGTGCCGCACCCCTTGCTTTTCAAGGGTGCCGGTTTTGACGTTTCCGAATCGTGCTCCCGCACTTTCCCCAACTGTCATTCCGAACGGAGCAGGCCGACCTTCTCTTCCGCGTTCAGTTCCTCATCCTAGTTCTGCCTTTCCCGCCTCGCGAAAATATAGTGACATGGAGGGTGCCCCAGGTTCCGTTTTTGAACCTGGGTCCTGGGTTTGACCTTCCTCTAGTCATCGCGTTGCCCGCGCGCGTAGCCTTCCGTCCGGGCCTCCCCATAAAATACTACCTCGCCGAATGCACCCGTAGGGGCACGGCACCGCCGTTCCCGTCCTAGCTAGGCCAGCCAAGGTCAGGGCCCCACTGGCCTTTAGAATAGTTTCGGACCCAGGTACTTGAAATGACACTCACCCGCCGTGCTATTCTTCCGCGTGTTTGCGATCAAAAATCCGCCCGAAGCCCAAACGCCACCTCGCGACAAACGAAGCAAGGACGGAACGTTCCGTCCATGCTTCAAGCCCCCATCGCTTTCCGTAATCCCTTTAGAATGAACACTTGCAAAAGTGTATCAAAACAAAGCACTTTAACTTCCTTTAGAATGAACACTTGTGAAAAAACCCAGGGGGGGTGGGATATCAAGAAAGCAAACAGCTAATCACAACTCGAACCCATACAAAGCGGCTTGCTCCCATTGTCCTTCTGCTTCAACGCGGGTAGAAGAAAGAGCTAGAAGAAAGAGGCAGAAGAAACAAGACGCCGAACCCTACTTGCGGGTCGCGGGCTTGCGTTCGTTTTGCTCGATGGAGGCCGCGACCTGATCGTCGATCAGCTTGATCTCAAGTGCGAGGCGAGTGTCGTGAGGATTCTTCAAGTACTCGGCAAAGAGCAGGTTCCTCTTGGTCGTTAATGCTTTGCGTTTATTTCTTTCGTCGGCTACTGGGGTATCCAACATGAGTACAAACCTCTACGAGGACTATACGCTCTTTAGAGGTGATTACCGCGCTCATTCGTACGCTGTTGGTCAAGCAGTTGTAAAATGCACGCAAGAATGTCCGATCGTTGTCGCGCTGCTGGCGGCGATTAAATTTCTCAAATACGTGCCGTAAGGGACAGATAACTCTCTGACAGAGGCCCAGAGTATAGGCTACTGGGATCAGACATCCTGGAACTGGGAGATCACATGACCAAACGTATGTATCGATATCTCGGCCCGCTCTTGTTGGCCGCTGCCGTTGTTGCTCCGGCGCTGATTGCGACCAATGCAAACGCGCAAGAGGCCTCTGTGCAGGTGCGTGTTTACGATCGGAACCACAAGGATTATCACAACTGGGACGATCGCGAAGACCGCGCCTATCGGAGCTACCTGAACGAGCAGCACAAAGACTATCGCGAGTATAACAAGCAAAATCGCAAAGAGCAGGACCATTACTGGAACTGGCGCCACAGTCATCCAGATCACGAGTAAAGAGGAATAACGCGGAAGAGATAGCGACAAATCGTCAGGCGACGGCGGTGCTGAATCCCAGAGGCGCCGCTGCGACTGCGAGTATTTGGCGTCGCCGCGGACGCCAGGTAGGTTGTCGCGAAAAACGTAACTATGCGGCTAGTTTTTTCGCTTCCGCGCGAAACTTGGCCCAGCGCTTCTTGGCGGCTTTTCCGATCTTCGCTCGCGCGGCGGCGGACAAAACCCGTTTTTTCGTTCCGGCGAGTTCGCGTCCCGTGGATTTGCCCAACGCTTTTGCGGCGGCACGGATGCCGTTCAATTGATGCTGCAGCTTGCCCAGCTGCTTTTCGAGTTTTCTCTCTTCCCGCTTAATTGCTGACCGAATGTCCATGTCATCCTCCCCAGGGAATCTATCGCAAGACCGAAGTTAACGCCACCCGTATATTGACGAATAAGTGATCATATAGTAGGCACTCAAGGCCGGAGCGCAATCCATCGGCAACGCGACCCAGCTTCGCGCCCCCCGTGCTTTCCCGCCATAAGTTGGCGGACCGACGGAACAGGCGGCTGCGAGCCTCTGCCGAATGCGGCAGAATGCTGTTCAGGGGCGAATTTGTACCGTTCAATGCACGTATAAAGCGTTGGGATTCAACGCGTTGATTCTTGCCAATGGCGATGGTAGCTTTATAAAGTACTGCGAACTGTACCCAGCGGACATCAGGCGGGGCTGTGCCTCTGCCAGCCATCAGAGTTAAGGAGACTTTCTTTTGAGCGAAGCCTTACGCAACTTTCTGTTTACCTCCGAATCGGTTACCGAAGGCCATCCCGACAAGATTGCCGACCAGATTTCCGACGCCGTCCTGGATGAGGTGTTGAGGCAGGACCCGAAGGGCCGCGTTGGATGCGAGACGCTGGTCACGACCGGCCTTGCGGTGGTTTCGGGCGAAATTACCACCAGCGCGATCCTGGATTACGACACGCTGGTACGCGACACCATTCGTGGGGTTGGGTACGATCGCGCGAAATACGGCTTCGACGCCGAAACTTGCGCGGTGATGTGCACCGTAAAGCGGCAGTCGCCGGACATCGCCATGGGCGTGGACACCGGCGGAGCGGGCGACCAGGGCTTGATGTTTGGTTTTGCCTGCGACGAGACCGAAGAATTGATGCCCATGCCCATCCAGTTGGCCCACCGCTTGACGCAGCGCCTCTCCGAAGTCCGCAAGACCAATCAAGTTGATTTCCTCCGTCCCGATGGCAAATCGCAGGTCACCATTGAATATCGCAATGGACGGCCGGCGCGCGTGGATTGCGTGGTGATCTCGACGCAGCACAGCGAAAAGGTTTCGACCAAGGATTTGCAGGCCGCAGTGCTGGAGCAGGTGATCAAGCCGATTGTTCCGGCGGCGATGCTGGACCGGAATACGAAGTATCACATCAATCCGACCGGGCGGTTCGTGATCGGCGGGCCGATGGGCGATGCGGGACTGACGGGACGCAAGATCATTGTTGATACGTATGGCGGATACAGCCGTCACGGCGGCGGAGCATTTTCGGGGAAAGATCCCTCGAAGGTGGACCGCTCGGCGTGCTACATGGCGCGGTACATTGCGAAGAACGTGGTGGCGGCGGGACTGGCGCGCAAGGCGGAAGTGCAGCTGGCTTACGCGATCGGCGTGGCTGAGCCGGTTTCCGTGATGATCGACGCGTTCGGAACGGCGACGGTTCCGGAAGAGCGCATCACTTCGCTCGTGCGCGATTCGTTCTCGCTGACACCGAAGGCGATCATCGAGACGCTGGATTTGCGGCGGCCGATCTATAAAGCTACCGCGGCTTACGGGCATTTTGGCCGCAGCGGGCCGGGTTTTACCTGGGAGAAGACCGACCGCGCGGATGCGTTGCGCAAGGGCGCGGGGCTCGGGGCGGTGGCGGGAGCGGAAGTCGGAGCGCGCCGCTAGTTTGACACGTGCTTGGAGACAGGACGCTTGGAACGGCAGTTGAGGTCGTAACGGTTTTCTTCTGCGATCTCCCCTCGCGGATCTTGTGCACTGAATCGAATTGTTCGCTGGAGAAATTAAATTGAGGAGCACCACTTGGCTATCGCTGAATTGAAAAAAGGTGATGTGAAGGATATCGGGCTTGCGGCTGCGGGCAAGCGAAAGATCGAATGGGCGGGGCAGCAGATGCCCGTGCTGGAATCGATCCGCAAGCGGTTTTTGAAGGAGCAGCCGCTGAAGGGGTTGCGCGTATCGGCTTGTTTGCACGTCACGAGCGAGACCGCGAACCTGATGATCGCGTTGCGGGACGGCGGAGCGGACGCAGTGCTATGCGCGTCGAACCCGCTTTCGACGCAGGACGAAGTAGCCGCTTCGCTGAACCGCGATTACAACATTCCGACGTATGCGATCAAGGGCGAGGACAACGACACGTATTACTCGCACTTGCGCGCGGCTTTAGATCACAAGCCGCAGATGACGATGGACGACGGCGCCGACCTGGTGACCATGCTGCTGACCAAGCGGACCGATTTGGTGCCGCATGTGATCGCCGGAACGGAAGAGACGACCACCGGCGTGATTCGCTTGCGCGCGATGGCCAAGGACGGGACGCTGAAGTACCCGATCATCGCGGTAAACGACGCGATGACCAAGCACTTCTTTGACAATCGGTATGGCACGGGCCAATCGACGCTGGACGGCGTGATCCGCGCGACGAATATCTTGCTTGCAGGGTTGAAGGTGGTGATCGCGGGCTACGGCTGGTGCGGGCGAGGCGTGGCGATGCGCGCGAAGGGTCTCGGCGCGGACGTGATCGTCACCGAAATCGATCCGGTGAAGGGCATCGAAGCGGTGATGGATGGATTCCGTGTAATGCCGATGGAGCAGGCGGTGAAGGAAGGCGACATCTTCATCACCGTGACCGGGAACAAGAGCGTGATTCGCGGCGAACACTTCGAACACATGAAGAACGGAGCGGTGGTTTGTAACTCCGGGCACTTCAACGTGGAGATCGATATTCCAGCGCTGGAGAAATTGTCGAGCGGGAAGAGGGAAGTGCGGCCGCTGGTGGATGAGTATGTTTTGAAGGGCGACCGCAAGGTTTATTTGCTCGGCGAAGGCCGGCTGGTGAATCTGGCGACGGCGGAAGGGCATCCCGCTTCGGTGATGGATATGAGCTTCGCCAACCAGTCGCTGTCGGCGGAATATTTGATGAAGAATCACAAGACGATGAAGGCGCAGGTTTACGTTGTGCCGGAACATCTGGATCGCGAGATCGCGCGATTGAAGCTGGAATCGATGGGGCACAAGTTGGACAAGTTGACGCCGGAGCAGGAGCATTATTTGGCGTCGTGGAACGAAGGGACGTAAAAGAAAGAAGTAAGGAAGTAATGAAGTAACGAAGTAAAGACGCGGAGAAGCCGGGAGAAGTTGCCGAGATGGGGCGCAGCGTTGCTGCGCCCCTACGAGGTTCGGCGGTCGGCGAGATGGGTAGTATTTGATTTCTTGGGACGAGGCTGGATTGGCTTCGCCCCATTTTTCTTTTTTGGCGAAACGTTATAAGTTGATGGCGACTTAATTTTATGTGGGATCTATCGGCTCAGGCTTTGGATACGGCGCGGATTCGCGGGGCGAAGTATGCGGACGTGCGCGTGATGCATCTTCGGCAGCGCGACCTTACGACGAAGAACGGGTCGGTCGGGACTTTGGCGCAATCGGAATCGATTGGATTGGGGATTCGCGTTTTGGCTAGCGGGGCTTGGGGATTTGCTTCTACCGACCGGCTTACACGCGAAGGCGTTTCGGCTTGTGCGGCGCAGGCGGTGTCGATTGCGAAGGCTTCGGCAATTGCCAAGCGCAAAGAAGTGGTGATGGCGAAGGAAGAAGCGTTTGTCGATAGCTGGCAGAGTCCGTTTCGCAAGGATCCATTTGAGATTCCGCTGGAGACGCAACTTAATCTGTTGCTTGCGGCCGACGAGGAGATGCGGCGGGTCAAGGGCGTGACCTTGACGGAAACCGACCTGCAATTTCGCAAGATCGATTCGTGGTTTGCTTCGAGCATTGGATCGCGGATTCACCAGCGCAAAGTGATTTCCGGTTGCGGGATTGTGGCGACTTCGTTTCAGGGCGAGGAGATTCAGAAGCGGTCGTATCCGAACAGCTTCGGTGGGCAGCATGCGCTGGGGGGCTACGAACTGGTGGAATCGCTGGAATTGATTGCGAACGCGCCGGGTGTCGCCGAAGAGGCGGTGGCATTGCATTCGGCGGCGCAGTGTCCTCAGAAAACCGGCACGCTGATTTTGGGCGGAAGCCAGTTGGGGTTGCAGATTCACGAGTCGGTAGGTCACCCGATTGAGCTGGATCGCGTCTTGGGCGAGGAAGCAAACTTTGCGGGGACGAGTTTCCTTACGCTGGATAAGTTGAACACGTTGCGATATGGCTCGGACATCGTGAATGTGGTGGCGGATGCGCGGCTGGAGCATGGCCCCGGCCTTGGGAGTTTTGCGTACGACGACGAAGGCGTACCGGCGCAGTGCACCGACATTATCAAGGACGGCGAGTTCCGCGGGTATTTGTCGAATCGCGAGACCGCTCATCTAGTGGGGCTGAAGCGGTCGTCGGGAACGATGCGCACCGAGAGCTGGAACCGCTTGCCGATTATTCGCATGACGAATATCAGCTTGCTGCCCGGCACGTGGAAAGTGGACGACCTGATCGCGGATACGGATGATGCGATTTTGATGGAGACGAATCGTTCGTGGTCGATTGACGACCGGCGATATCAGTTTCAGTTTTCGACCGAGGTCGGCTGGGAGATCAAAGGCGGCAAGAAGGGCCGCATGCTGAAAAACCCCAGTTATAGTGGGATCACGACGGAGTTCTGGAATTCGTGCGACGCGATTGGCAACGCCGACGGATGGGTTTTGTGGGGCACTCCGAATTGCGGCAAGGGGCAGCCGATGCAGACGATGGGCACCGGGCACGGCGCTTCGCCTTCGCGATTTCGAAATATTCGCATCGGGGCGGCGTTTTCCAAGTCATGACTTCGATGAGGAAATCTTCTTCGCGCAGGCCGGCGGCGCACGGGTCGAAGTCTGCCGGACTTCTGCCGGAAAGCGAGCTGCGGCGGATTATCGACAGCGTGCTGCGTCTGGCCAAGTCGATCGGCGTGGCCGAGACGGAAGTTCACGTCGATGACGTCGATGACTCGCTCACGCGCTTCGCCAACAATGCCATTCATCAAAACGTGGCGGAGCGCGGGCTGACCGTTTCCGTACGAACCGCAGTGGACGGGCGCACGGCGCGGGCCACGACGAATCGCGTGGATGAAGATTCGCTGCGCGGCGCGATCGAGGCGTCACTTTCGCTGGCGCACAGCCAGCCGAAGGATCCGAAGTTGCTCCCGCTGCCGGGAAAGCAGCGCTATCGCAAAGTAAATCGATTCGTGGCCCAGACCGCGGCGCTTACGCCGGAAGACCGGGCGCGCGCGGTTCGCCGGGCTTGCGATCTTGCCGTGAAGCGTGGACAAGTGGCGGCGGGGATTTTCGCGAGCGGGCAGACGCAGACCGCGATGGGAAATTCGCGCGGGTTGTTCGCGGCGTATCGCGAAACGCACGCGGAATTTTCGATCACGATGCAAGAGCAGCCGGCGGCGAGTTGGGCCAAGGCCAATGCGGCGAACGTGCGGGGCTTCGACCCGCAGGCGCTTGCCGAACGGGCCAGCGAAAAGGCGCATCGCGCCACGAACGCGCAGGAATTGGCGCCCGGCCGCTACACGGTGATCCTGGAGTCGTCGGCGGTGCTGGATATCGTGGGGTTTCTGTTTTATGACTTCGCGGCGACGGCGCTTGCGGATAAACGCTCCTGCCTGAACGACCGCATGGGCAAACAAGTATTCGGAAAAAACATCACCGTCGCGGATGACGTTTATCATCCGCTGCAACTCGGCGCTCCATTCGACGGGGAAGGGATGCCGCGCGAACGCGTTTTGCTGGTGGATCGTGGGGTGCCGAAAAACCTGGTGTATTCGCGCGCTTCGGCGAAGGCGGCGAAGAAAAAACCTACGGGTCATGGATTCGCGCTGCCCAACGAATATGGCGAAGCTCCGATGAATCTGGTTTTTGGCGGGGGCAATTCTTCGATTGAGGAAATGATCGCTTCGACCGACCGCGGCTTGCTGGTGACGCGGTTGTGGTACATCCGCGAGGTCGACCCGTACGAAAAGATCATGACGGGGATGACGCGGGACGGGTTGTTTTTGGTCGAAAAGGGGCGGGTTGGCGCGGCGGTGCGGAACTTCCGCTTCAATCAATCCTTGCTGGAGGCGCTGCGTAACGTGGAGATGATGGGGCCAGCGGTACGCGCGACCGGCGAAGAGGCGTTTGAGATGGTTGTCCCGGCGATGAAGATTCGCGACTTTCATTTTTCGGAAGTGACCAAGTTTTAGTGATTGAAGATCGTGGCGGCGGATCGACCCTGCCGGCCTGGGCACAGCCGTGCTGTGCCCCTACAAGTGCTTTGCTTATGATGGTTTGAGGGGCGGCCAGGCCCAATTCCTACCCTGCTGCACCACTTTCTGTGGAAAATCGATTTGTCATATCCAAAATCTGCGTTGTACAACGTGTGCCCTGCCGGTCAATAAACACGTATGTCTTTGTGTCATGAGGGGCCACAAAGGGGTCGGCGGAAACACCCGAACTGGGGGCATCCGGATCATGACGCTTGTGGTACGGGCTTTGTGGCGCAGCTGGGCAGCCCGCCGAGTCACGACATTATTCAGTATGCGTTGACCGCTTTGGAGCGGCTGACCCATCGCGGGGGAGTTGACGCGGATGGGGCCAGCGGCGACGGGGCTGGCCTGCTCACGTCCATTCCTGAAGCGTTTTTTCGAGCGCGCGCGGGCGAACAGGGAATTGAATTGCCCGAACATTTTGGGCTTGGATTTGCGTTTTTTCCTGCGGCTGCTTCGGTGGAAGCGCGGGCCGCAGTGGAAGCGGCCGCGGATACCGAGCGGCTGCGTATTTTGGGTTGGCGCCGGGTTCCGGTGCAGACCGCGTCACTGGGGCGCATGGCGCTGGAGACCATGCCCGAGACATGGCAATTTTTCGTGGTGCCGTTTCATGCCACGCGCGAGCCATCGCGATTTGAGTGGCGATTGGCGTTGCTGCGAAAGCGCGCGGAATCGGTGCTGCCGGCGCGCTGTTATATCTGTTCGCTGTCGTCGCAGACGGTTGTCTACAAAGGGTTGCTGACGCCGTGGCAGTTTCCGCAGTTCTACGAAGATTTGCGCGATCCTTCTTTTGCGACCACCTTCGCGGTATTCCATCAGCGGTATTCGACGAACACTCAGCCCTCGTGGCATCTGGCGCAGCCGTTTCGCTATTCGGCGCACAACGGCGAGATCAATACGATTATTTCCAACCGGCGCTGGCTTCGTGCGAAAGATCGCGAGCTGCGTGCCAAGCTGAACGCGGGATCGTGGTTCCGGATCCTGGAAGAGAACGTCAGCGATTCGGCGAGTTTTGACAACGCCTTCGAGCAGAAATTGCTGGAGGGATTTTCACCGGAGGCGGCGATGCTTTCGATGGTGCCGCCTGCGTTTGAGAACGATCCGTTGTTGTCGCGAGATGTGCGCGGGGCGCTGGCTTCGCTTTCGCAAGCTGGAGAGCCGTGGGACGGGCCGGCGGCGCTGGTTTTTTCTGACGGGCAATTTGTGGGCGCGAAGCTGGACCGCAACGGGCTTCGGCCGCTGCGCTACACATTGACGCATGACGGTTTGCTGATCGCGGGCTCCGAGACGGGGCTGGTTGATCTTGAGGAAACGCGCATTGCGGAACGGCAGCGGCTTGGTCCTGGCGAGATGATTCTGGCGAATCCGGTGACCGGCGCTGTTTTTCGCTGGCGCGAGATTTTGAAACGGCTGGCGACGCAACAGTCGCGCAATGCGCTGCCGCAGGTGCGGCAATTGGTGGCTGCCGCGTCTGTTTCGGCGCCGCCTATCGAGCAGCCGAAGCGAGTCGCTGCCGCAGCCGGCTGGACCGAAGACCAATTCAAGATTCTTTTCTCGGCTCTACCTCACGGAAAAGAGGCGGACTGGAGCATGGGCGACGACGCGCCGCCGGCGTTTCTATCGGTGCTGCCGCGGAGCCTGTGGGATTACTGCAAGCAGCGATTCGCACAGGTGACCAATCCGCCGATCGATCCCCTGCGCGAGGCGCACGTGATGTCGCTGGCGGTGAATTTACCGAACGGCGTGGTTTTGCCGAGTCCGATTATTGCGGCGGGGCAACTGGCGGAATTGTCTGCCACGTTTGGTCCCGTGCATCGCATCGAGTTTACGTTTCCTGCCCCAAATGGAGTCTCGGGCGCGCGCTGCAGCATTACTCAGCTGTCTACCCCTCTGAGTGGCAGCGGACGCCCGGGCCTCCTCCTCCTATCCGATCGCGGGATTGATGGCGAGCACGCGGCATTGCCGGCGCTGCTGGCGACCGCTACGGTGTGGAAGGCGATGGTGCGCGACGGGCTTTGGGACGTGCCGCTTATTGTGGAGTCGGCGCAGGTTTTCGATACGCATCACGTGGCGTTGCTGGTGGCGGCAGGGGCGAGCGCCGTCGTGCCGTATCTGGCCGATCAGTTTGCGGAATCGGTGGAGACGGGCGGAGCGGAGCGCATGCGCACGGCGATCAATGCGGGATTGCGCAAGGTGTTGGCGCGCATGGGCGTTTCGACTTTGGCGAGTTACCGCAACAGCCACCTTTTCGAGATTGTTGGATTGAACGAGGATTTCTGCTCGGAATTTTTCGAGGATGTGGCGGACTTCCCGGGGCAGAAGAGCTTGGAAGATCTTTTGTCGGACTACCTGCGCATGCACAAGGCGGGTTTTTCTGGCGCGTCGGACGATCTTGCGGATTCCGGGTTGTATCGCTTCCGTAAGGGCGCGGAGTTGCATGCAAATTCGCCGGAGATCGTGCGGCGTTTGCACGCGTACGTGCGGGCGCCGGATGCGGGGAAGTACGCTGCGTTTGAAGAATTGGCGGAGAACCAGGGGCCGGTTTTCTTGCGCGATTTGCTGGAGACCGTTCCCGGGGCGGCGATTCCGATCGAGGAAGTCGAGCCGGTCGACGCGATCGTGCGGCACTTCAGCACGCAGGCGATGTCACTGGGTTCGCTGGGACTGGAGGCTCACCGCACTTTGGCGCTGGCGATGAATGCGCTGGGCGGGCGCAGCAATACCGGTGAAGGCGGCGAAGATCCGATTTTGTATCGCAACGAGCCGCACGCCGCGAACAAGATCAAGCAAGTGGCTTCCGGACGGTTCGGCGTCACGGCGGATTATCTGGTGCACGCGCAAGAGTTGGAAATCAAGATGGCGCAGGGATCGAAACCGGGCGAAGGCGGGCAGCTGCCGGCGAAGAAAGTCACCGAATATATTGCGCGGATCCGGCATGCCACGCCGGGGACGCCGCTGATTTCTCCGCCGCCGCACCACGATATTTACAGCATCGAGGATTTGGCGCAGTTGATTCACGATTTGCGGGCCGTGAATCCACGGGCGCGCGTTGGCGTGAAACTGGTGTCGAGTTCGGGCGTGGGCATCATTGCGGCGGGGGTTGCCAAGGCGGGCGCCAACGTCATCACGATCAGCGGGCACAACGGCGGAACAGGATCGTCGCCGCTTACTTCGATCAAGAACACCGGTTTGCCTTGGGAAATTGGGTTGCGCGAAACGCACGAGACTCTGGTTCGCGCGGGGCTGCGGTCGCGGATCGCGCTGCGCGTGGACGGCGGGTTGAAATTTTCGCGGGACATTGTGATCGCGGCGATTCTGGGGGCGGATGAATTTGGTTTCGGCACCGGGGCGCTGCTTGCGATTGGCTGCGTGATGGCGCGGCAGTGTCATCTCAATACGTGTCCGGTCGGCATTGCGACACAGGACGAGACGCTGCGGATGCGGTTCAACGGCAAGCCGGAGATGATCATTGCGTATTTTCGCTCGCTGGCGGAGGAAGTGCGGCAGCGCATGGCGAGGATGGGTGTGCGTTCGCTCGGCGAATTGTGCGGCTGGTATGACCGGCTGGATACGCGCAGCGGCATGGACGCGTTCATGGTGGTTCCGATTTCGGAGGGGACGCGCGTGGCGCCGCAGCAAGTTCCGGTGGAGCACACGGGGGCGGAGGACGATTCGCTGTATTTCAACAAGACGTTGGGAGAGCGCGCTGAGTCTCAGGCGATTCACAATTCCGATCGCAGCGTGGGCGCGGGTTTGAGCGGCGAATTGATGCGCCGGCGGAGTCACGATATGCCTTCCGACGGCGAAATCACGCAGGCTTTCGATGGTTCCGCGGGGCAGAGTTTCGGCGCGTTTCTCGCTGAGGGCGTTACGCTCAAGCTCACGGGCGAAGCCAACGACTATGTTGGCAAGGGTTTGTCCGGCGGCACGATTTCGGTCGGGGCGGGTTCCGCGGCGTCACGTCGCGGCGACGTGCTGGCGGGGAACACGGTTCTTTACGGCGCGACTTCGGGGCAACTTTACATTGCGGGACGCGCGGGCGAACGGTTCGCGGTGCGCAACAGCGGCGCGCTGGCGGTCGTGGAAGGCGTGGGCCAGCACGGCTGCGAATACATGACTGGCGGCGTGGTGCTGGTGCTTGGTCCGCTCGGCCTCAATTTCGGATCGGGGATGACGGGCGGCCTCGCTTATGTTTTGCGGGCTGAGGCTGAGGACGTGCTTAACCGCGACTTCGTGACGATCCACGACGTCGAAGCCGAAGAGGAAGCGTCGCTTCGCCGCGTGCTGGAAGAGCATTTGCAGTTTACGGGCAGCCCGCGCGCGAGCCGTTTGTTGTCGCGGCGCAATGGATTGCCGTTCGTGCGAGTGCAACCGGTGCATCTGCAGGCGTCGGTTACGGACACCTGGAAGCCCATTTTGGCGGGTTTTCGGCTACGCGAGGCTACGCTGGTTGCTCCAGGGCCGAGAGTTTCCCAAGCTGCGCTGCATGTTTGACGATCAGGAGGTTTTACCCGCACTCGGCCGAACGATTCCTATATAATGCCCGGCTAACGGTTCACTTATGGACTTCGACCAACTTGCTACTTTTGTCTACGTCGCCAAACTGAAGAGTTTTTCTCGTGCAGGCCAAAAAGTTTTTCGCTCGCAATCCGCGGTGAGCGCGCAGATTCGCCAGCTGGAGCAGGCGTATCGCGCCAAGCTGCTGGACCGTTCCGCTAAATCCGTGGAGTTGACGCCTGCGGGAGAGGTGCTGTTTGAATTTGCCGAGCGTTTGCTGCGCTTGCGCGATGAATCAATTCAGGTTGTAGCCGATCGCGGCAACGTGGTGCAGGGTCCGGTGCTGTTTGGGGCCAACGAAGCTACCTGCCTGTACCTCCTTCCTGACATTTTCGCGGAGTTTCAGCGGCGCTTTCCGCTGGTACATATCAGCATCTACCGCAATTTCAGTCACAAGATTTTGCAGCGCATTGAAGACGGATCGGTGGACGTCGGAATCGTCACCTTGCCGACCAAGTCGCCGAATCTGAGGGTGCATCACATTCACAAGGACCGGCTACGCTTCATGGTCAGCACGCGCAATGCGCTGGCGCACCGCTCGAAGATCACACTGGAAGAAGTCGCGGCACAGCCGCTGATTTTTCCGAAGACGGGCTTCACACGCCAGGTGCTGGATAAACTTTTCCGGCCTTATCGTTCGCGGATTCGGATCAGCATGGAACTGCCCAGCATCGGCATGATCAAGCGCTTCGTTGCGGCGGATGCCGGCGTTTCGTTCATCAGCGAGAGTTTCGCCAAGGATTACGTTAAGGCTGGTGAAGTGAAATTGCTTACGGTTGAAGGTGTCGATCTTTGGCGCGAGCTTGGGTTGGTGTATCGCCGGGATCGTAGTTTGCCTCGAGCGGCGCAGGCGCTGATTGCGCTGATACGAGAGCATCGGAAGGTCGCGGAACCTGCGGCGGCTGGGGCTGACTGAACGGTCTAGCGGAAAAATCACTCACACTGTTGTGCATGTTTATAAAGTTCTCGAAGGCGACATGGGATCGCCACGGATGCATCGTGCCGAGCTCGGGCACAGCGGTGCTGTGCCCCTACAGGGATTAGCGAACGTTCGAAAGGGGTTTTGCGAGCGTTCAAATGGGGATTAGCGGACGTTGAAGTCCAAGCTGGCGATCGCTCTGGCGATTACGTTTTCTTGAAGCTGGATCAGGTCGGTGTCGGCGTAGGTCATTCCGAGGGCGGTCAGAATGTCGCCGCCGCGGGAGACGACCACCAGCGTGCCCGACCAATCATGGTCTTCGGCTTTGCCTCGATAGGTGTACTCTACCGCGGGTAATCCGCCCACAACCGTTCTGCGCTTCGACGTTTGTTTGTAGTCATCGTACACGTCGTGCAGGCGATTTTCCACGACGGTTGCCGCACCATCGAGGGGCTGCTTGGTCTTTTCGTGCCCGACGACCAGAAGCGTGGATTCGTTGGACGTGCCCATCGCCACGATGGCGTTCGGCAATTCGGTGGCATCATCGATCAACTGCCAGCTGGGGGCCTTGTACATCCGGAAGCCATAGATGTGATTCGTGTAGGTGTTGCCTTGCACTTCCTCGGGAATCTGCGGGACCTCGGCTTCCTTTGAGGGGGCAAGGGACGTTGCGGGCGTGGCCAACGCCGTAGCAGCGGCCGAGGGAACGGCCTTGATCGACGGAGCTATGGCGCTGGTCTTGGGCATGGTCGCTGGCAGGGCCGGCCGAACGGCCGCGCTCGATATTCTTGGGGCGGGTTTCTCGTAGGCGGTTTCGACGGCAGGTTCCGCCGTCGGTTGTATTGCGTCGGCCCTCACCGGTTCTGGCGCGGGCTGCGAGCGATCTGGTCCCGCTTGCCTGGCGCTGGCTGCGGCAGCGGCGCTGCCGGTCTTGGCGTCGCCTTTTGCATCGGCCTTCGCGGCCTCGGACCCGTTCGGGAGGATCGATGCGATCTTGCTTTTTTCCACGAGGATGAAGCCAAAGTCGGTCTTGACTTTGAACATGCCATTGTCGTACGCGACGATCACGCCGTAGAAGGTTTTGCCGTCCTTGAGCTGGATTTCATCGGATTTAGCGGGAATTGCAGCGGCGCAGATGGCAGCCAGCAGCACTCCGCGAGTTAGCACTCTCATAATTGTGAGTATGCAACTGGGCTTGTTCTGGATGCAATCCTTGCAAGGCCTTGGTGTCGGCTTGGTCACTAAGGTGCGCCAGCGCCAAATCCTTTGTACACGAGGCTTTGGAGTGAGAACGGTTGCCGCGATTGCTACGCGCGTGCCGGTGGCTGGGGCATCGAGTATCCAAAGTTCTGGGTGGATTCCGGGAGAGTCGTTGGCGCTATCCTCGGCGACTCGACAGTGGTCACCGCTAGGCGGATCGACGCCAGCGCTGCGTCGCGGAGTGGAAGTCGGCGCAGGAGGGCGATTGCAGCGTCGGCGATTTCGCCGGCCTCGCTGGTCGGGTGTGCCATGGGGGAGCGCGCCAGACTTGCCTCTCCGTCGGTGTAGGTGATCGTCATGCTGAGGCCTTTGGCTTGCCGCCCGGATTCAACGAGTGCTTTCGAGGTCTGCCAGCTGAGGTATACGACCATGCCCGTCGATATCTCCGCATCGGCGACGCGATCCGCGTGTGGAGTAGCTTCCGAGGCGACTTTGGCTCGGGCCTGTTGCCAAATCCGGCGACCCAGAGACTTCCCAAAGATAGTTTGCAACGCGGGTCTCGGAACGCCCCGCAACTCCCCGCGAAGCTTGACCCTTACTGGCCTAGCTACGCTTAGGGCCCACGCTGGCGCAGGGTTTGCGGCCAGCGGGGCATTCGTGTCCAGACAAGCTTCCATACGGCCTCCAGGAGGAACCCATTCCTAGCCGGAATCTTCTGTCTAGCGGCAAGAACACGGAAACTAACGGCGGGCTGCTCGGGAGAGCCTAGTGAGGCAATGGAGCCGCCCGCCGTTTCCCGTTTCCTCTACGGGAGGCATGATAGCGAATAAAAAGCGAAAGTCAAGTGAATCCTCAGTTCGGTAGTGACTCATTTTCAGAAAATGAGTCACCCCTCAGTTTCCGATAACCCGACTTATGGGAGTTTGACCACTTGCTCACTTCTCCCAGACCATCGTAGTCAGATTGATGGAAACCGGACAAACGCACCCTCTGCGTCCGGCTTTCCTGAACCTCGATGCCTCCAAATGAATTGCATTCCCCTTACCGTCAGGTGTACGTTACCGCTTATAAAATCGGCCCGCTAAACGAGGAGGAACGTGTGACCTCAAAATACCTCTGGCGCGTCGCACTGGTTTGCGTTCTTAGTGTTGCCCTGTCGACCGAGACTAAAGCAGACTCCTTGAAAACAACGGGGGAACTGGTGGTTGCAGCAATAGTCGCGGTGGTTGCGGTGGTTGTGGTCGTAACGGTCTTGGTTATCACGCACTCGACTAAAAACCGAACGATTACGGGATGTGTGAACTCGGACGAAAGTGGGATGCGCGTGACTGACGAAAAGGACAAACACGTTTACGCACTGTCTGGCAATACAGCCAGCGTCAAGCCGGGCGACCGGGTGACTTTGATGGGCAAGAAGATCAAGCCCCAGGCTGACGCTACATTCGCTTGGGAAACGAAAAAGGTCACCAAGGACTTCGGGGTCTGCCAACGCTGAGCATCATAGATGCATTTATTGGACAAGTGGAATTGCCTTCGACCGCTTGTGCGGCAACCCGCCTTATCAGGAGTTGCAGGACTTAGTGGGGGATCGATTTACGGAGTTTGTCGGCTTGTTGTTTGAAAGACTGCAACAAGAATTGCATGGTATGGGTAAATTCTTGGGGCGTTTGACCAGTTTGCTGGGTCGCAGTCAGCGCGGTGCGAACGATATAGACCGGGCCAGAGTCGGGCTTGTCGCTGAACGCCTGCTGATACTGGTCGCGGTTCCAATTCTGGTTCAGTCCCCGCTGTAGTATCGCGGCAGCATCTTCATTTTCGGAGGCGCGCAGAGCGCGGTAGTTGAAGATATTGCTTGCCCATTTGGGTGGGCCAAAAGATTCGCCGTCAGCCCAGATACCTGCGATTACTTCCACTTTGTCAGGTAGAGCGTTTCCAATGATGGGAGTGAGAGGACGTAAGACCGTCTGACCCGGTTCGATGGGAATGTTACCTTGCACCAGCATATCCCAGACTGTCGTTGTTTTCCTTGCGCCTTGCGACGGATAGGATTGTTCGAAGACGCAGGCGGTTACGGTCTTGGCAGTGAGATTCGTGACCGCGAAACTTGGTCCTTGTCCTTTTTCACCGGTGGCGCGAATCTCGATTTTGAATTTAGGTTGTTCTGGGGTGGTCGAGGTCCCCTGAGCTGCTGTTGAGAAAAGCATTCCCCCGCCGAGGACGCAAAAAGCCGTGGCAAGCATCTTCATCGAAATCTCCTAATAACCGGGCCGATGTGTGCATGCTTCGAGAGTCATTTCTAACATCAAACTACCGCTATTGGTAACAGAGTTTGGGCAGCCCGATTAACGCAGTGAACGGACATGCGGAATCAGCGCGCGGGACTCGCCCGGTAACACGACTAACCGGGACTTTGCGTGGCGGGCAGTGAAGGTCCAGGCAAGATTCTTGGGCACGCTCCGATGCGGAATCCGCCTAGCGGGCGCGAACTCTCCACGGCGCCATGCGGCGGAACAACCCGTCTCGCACGACGAGCGTGTGAAACAAAACTGCTCCAAAATGCCCTAGGAACGCCAGGAACAAAAGGTAGGCGAGAGCGGTGTGCGTCTTCCTCAGAAACGCGTACAACATCACGCTGTGCGGAAGAATCGGGGGAAGATGCAGCGGGCCATACAGTACGATCGGATAGCGCGCCGCCGACAACATCCCCCAGCCGACCAGCGGCAGCACAAACAGCAACGTGTATAATACTATCTCGGAAGCGTGTGCGACGAAGCGCTCGTGCGAGGACATGGTTGCCGGAAATGGCGGCAGGGTGCTGAACTGGCGATTCACGAAGCGAATCACGACCAAAATCAGAATGGCGATCCCCAACGGGCGGTGGACGGAAACCAGGTAATGGTAGTCGCCCAGCGATGCGACCATGGCAACGCCAATCCCCAGCATGGTCAGGACCATCGCGGCCATCAGCCAGTGCAAAACTCGCATGAGGAATGTGAATTGCGTCTGCTGGCTCGCCATGTTCACTTTCGCACTTCCGCGGGCGATATCGCGCTCGGCGTCTTTGCTTCGCCGGCGCGCCGTGTAAACGACTGTGAATAAATCGCGGATCGCGCGCTCAGCAGAGGATCATCGGACGGCGCCATACCGCTCGGCAAAACCAACGGATCGAAATTGATGTCTCGGGCGAGGCTGGTTTCCTCGCTCTCGATATGATCGAGGGTCAGCGTTCCCAAATCCACCTGCTCCCGCCCGTCGGGCCACGCCACGGTGGCGTCGTTGGTCGGGTCCGTCGGTAGCCCGATAGTGACGAGCAAATGCCATTGCAACGGATGCCGCTGGATACTCGCGATGAGCTCGTCAAACAAGTAGTTTTTGTCTGTCTGAGCCGCCGCCGCCGCGCTGGCGGCTGCAAACGGTTGCACCGGCGCCAGCGTCCAGCGCACCGGGATCGAATCACCTGCGGCGTCGATGAACCGGAAAGCATTCAGGCTATTAAACGCTGTGTTGTCGAAACCAGACGACGGTGCGTGGCTCTGGATAATACCTAACGCCCGCATCGTTGCGGGATGGCTGGCGGCGAACGCCGCCATTTTTTCCGGATCGGGTTTGCCAGTCCTGGGGTCCGGCTGCGACGCAACCAGATTGTCGTAGAAAGCCTGCGGTGTCTGGAACGGAAATACCGGCAGGTTGACCATCGCCGTCCGCCACTCTTCGCCATCCGGGAGCCAGAACAAAAGCCCCAGGCCGCGGACCATATTCGGCCCGTCGGCAACATTTGGATCGCCGCCGCCAAACGAGAACCTCCCGATCACGGGTACGCGTCCCGGTTTAAAGACGACAGCCTTTGAGAACCGCGCTCCCGCGCCGTTGCTATCGAAATAACCGCCGACGCCTACGCCTTTGGCGTGATTGCGCCGAAAACCGGAATGGACTCCGGCGGCTCGCTCAAATGCGTCGATGAATCGCGCGGGGGTCAGCGCATTTGGGCTAAACCAGCCGCCCAGATAGAGAAATCCTCCTGCAACGCACAGGATAACAACTCCAATGCCCACCAGTCTTCGCAGGACGCTTCTTCTTGTCAGGGGCGCTGGTTGTTTTTCAGCGGACGCGGTCGAGTCACTCGGCAACTGTTCGCTCCAACACCACTGCAGGCCAACTTATTCCTGGAGCCCCAGATCGACTTCCAGTCGACTGGTAACATACACCGTCGTTCCATCGACGTGCAAATTCTTTGCGACGGATCGGTCGCAACTTCATCTTAGAAGCACGAGGCGAGCCGCGATCAAAGCAGTTCGTATCGAGACGACGGAAATCCGTTCGTTAAAGGTTCAGGCATAGAGGAGTATCATAAACGACCTTAAGGAGACCACGCACATGACCGCCCCCATCACGTCGAACACGCTTGGTGTCAACGTCTTTACCGCACCGGGAAAGGCAATGGTAGGCGAGCGGCCCAGGCCGTTCGGCGAAGCGTTCGGCTTCGACCCAATGGCATCGACCTTGATCTTCGGTGAGCACGACGCGGTACTGGTAGACGCACTGACTACGGTGGCTGAGGCCGAGGCTCTCGCGGATTGGGTTGCGCTGCATCACCGCAACCTGCGGACCATTTATATAACGCACGGGCATGCCGACCACTTCTACGGTCTGAGCGTTCTACTGGGCCGCTTCCCGAACGCTCGAGCCATAGCGACGCCGAAGTCGGTGGAGGAAATGCGCAAGTTTTTGGTTCCGCCGCTGGACCAGATCATGCACCGGTGCTGGCCTGGGCAGTTGGCCACGAAGTTGGTCACAGCCGAGCCCTATGAGAACGACACGTTCACTCTCGAGGGTCACGAATTTCGCATCATCGAGCAGGGCCACACCGATGGTCTCCATACGACGTCTCTGCACGTTCCGTCGATCGACCTGGTCGTCGCCGGCGACGTGGTGTACAACCAGTGTCACATGTACGTCGGCGACACCACCCCCGAGAGCCGGAAGAACTGGGTCGCGGCGCTGGACCGGTTGGCAGCGCTGAAGCCGGCGATTGTTGTTGCCGGTCACAAGAAGCCTGGTGCGCCCGACTCACCGTCGGCGATCCAGGAAACTAAGCGCTACCTGCTGGACTTCGATCGGCTGAAGCAGGCCGCGACGTCCGACGAGGAGTTGTTCAACAAAATGACCGAGCTGTACCCCAACTGGGCAGCCAACCAGTCGTGGTTGATGTTCGGATTAGTGGGCTAGCAACCACAACACCGTGGTTCGTTACCAAGCTGAAGCAAGGTTCGCAGCGTTGGTCCGAGTGCTCCTGCGGGCTCCATTTTGAGATTACACGAGAGACATGCATGGTTAACGTGGTCATCGGAAAAGTGGAGTGCTAGAACTTTGCGCGTGACTCTGAAACACGAGGATGCCGGGCTCGATCACTTCGGTAGGGCCTCTCGAAGTTCTTCGACGCTCTCCGCCGCGCGTCTGCCCGCGGTATCGATTACGATGTGATGACGGTCCCAAGGCTGGTACTCACGAGAGATAACTTCCTCCCATGTCGGGAGTCTTAGTCCGTTGATGTCCGACGGCCGTGTTTCCACGCGTTGGCGATGTTGCAGTGGATCAGAACAAATGATCTCAACTTCAGCAAGGCGCGCCTGCGCTCGATTCGCAACGCTGATCCAGGCATCGCGACTCAGATGAATGGGGTTAACAGAATCCGAAATCACCGTTCGTCCCAGACGAAGGTTGTCCTCGGCGATCGCATAAGCAACACGGTATCCCGCGTCGTCGATCGGTTGTGCCATCGTCCCGGAATCGCGGATGGCCTGCTCAATCGAGTCAACGCGCACATACGTTGCACCGAGTTGGCTCGACAGCTCTCGCGCAATCGTTGTTTTTCCGGTGCCCGGTAGTCCACCAAAGATGATAAGCATAGGTGGCAGGCCGTCAGGCGCATGTGTTTTGAAGTTCCCCATCTGGCGATTTTACTTGGAATTAGAGCTAACCAACACCTGGGTCCTGGCACCTAGGTGTGTGGGGCACCAAAACCACACGTCCGCGACTTGTCAGGATTTTAGATTGGTTTCAAACGGATTAGTTCAAACGCTCTTGTTGAGACACACGGGGCGGGCTGCCCTTCGTCCTAATGCCTCTCGTTGTGTTGCTTCTGAAGGTCCTGGAGTCGACTCACGTCGTCGCTCAACACGGCCCGGTCGCGCTCGGATAAGCGCTGGTCATCGGCCGACTTTCGGAGAGAGTCGATGACATCGTTGACGTGGCCGTTGTCCCAAGTACCGTGTTCGAGCTTCGCTTGCAGATCCACCAGCTCTTGTTTGGTCCTGTCAAGACGATTGCGTTCCTTGTCGGCCGCATGATTCGCACTCCAGATATGGTCCAAATCTGCCCTTATCTCTGCGAACACACGAGCCCGCCAGCGATCCCCGCTGAAGCGGGCGTCACGGTCGTGATACCAATCTTGCGCCGCCGTACTCAATCCAAAGAACACCACGGCGATCAGCCCTGTGATGATCGTCTTTTTCATAACCGCACCTCCGTGTTTAAATTTGCGCAGAGTCCGTGCCCCCAGGCGCGCCACGGTATGATGGCCCCGGACCTCGGACCTCGTCAATGAACCATCAATCCGGCGGATAGAGTCTTGAACGGGATACCGCACGTGAGCCGGCGCACCTTGCGTCATCGCGGGCGATGGTCACGAGGCCGATACTCGCCGAGGAGATCAGCGAGAATCCAGGCTGCTCCGGCAATCGCGAAGGTCTCGGCGGTTTCGCTCCAATTCGTATGATTGCGGGGGGCCGAGACAAGCAACGGTACCCAGACGAGCAGCCCAAAGATCACGAGCATCATGGTCAGTAGGCGAGTGGCGAGAAGTGCCATTCGATTGGTAAGAAGAGCCACAGCCGCGAGTGCGAACAAGACAGTCGTCGCTACCGCCCAAACCATCTGACTTGGCGGAAGCCACTTCGGAACGAGGCTGGCAGTAGCGTGAAGATAAAACGCCTGTTCAAGGGCAAAGGAAGCGGCACAGAGGCCCAAAAAAATGCGGCCGATCCGATTCAGCGCTTCCGGCGACCATGCCGATGACCAGCGGACATAAACGATCGCTGCTCCGGTGAAGAGCGAGAACTGCTCGAAGAAGTTGCCCCAGCTATTGTAGATCTGCGGTGCTGCGACGATGCCTGGCACGCACCGTAAGGCGAAGACGATATAAGCCGCACCAAGGACAGCTGCGCCTATTTTCGCGGTGCGACGGAGCTGAATCGCAGCGCCGCCGAAGATCTGGGCAGCACCGGCGGCGTAGACAAAGTAACGCGGTTGCTGCCAACCGTTGTAGTCGTGCCAGGCCAGCGTGATGAGGCCCAAGGCCAAAGCCGCCACTCCAAACACATGACGGCCGAGGTTCGAGGTAGGCGTTGATACGGTCATTTGTTTTCCAAGCGGAGTGAGAGGGTTTTATATCACAGCCCTGGCTGTGACGGTGGATGCGCTCGCGGCCTGGAGTCCATGCGGGAGTCGCCCGAGTCCGGTGACCGGAAACTGAGCCTGTACCTCGCGACCGGTGGTAGGTTGATTTTCGAGTGATGCTCGACCCTGGCGACATCATCTCAACGGCGGATCTTTCCAACCGACCTGGCAGAGTGTTCGACACTGAACAGGCAGGAGTGGCGGAATATGGTAGCGTACTCGTCTGCATTTTCGAGGTGGGGTATGCAAGGTCCAAACAAAGAACGCTGGCGAGAACTCTGCGAACAGGCGGCGAAAGAACAAGACCCCGTTAAATTGCATCGCCTGATCAAAGAGATAAACGATCTATTGGAAGCCAAAGAAGCTCGCTTGAAGGGCAATCAACCACCCGGAACAGTCGTAACTGACCCCAACCCCTCGCAATAGCATTGGCCGCTCGGGGCGAGAAGGCTTCACCTCCCTTCAGCAACAACCCAGAGGCAAAGACGGCATGGTACCCGGGGGAAGGATGGATGGACGCGTCCGTCCATGCTTCATTTTCGGGTTAGCTCTTTCGTTCGGGACAAGAGCGGGCGAGTCCGGAGGATTGTGGGCGGTCTTGAAGAGCACACTCTGCGGAACTCAGGATAAACGGTCGGCGACCCTGCAGGGCTGTGAGACGAGTTCGATCTGAAATCCTGTCCTCTGCCCCTTCGAGGCTCAGAGTAAAAGAGGGCGGCCATAGGGATGGCGAGGGCGGCGCCCGGAATCGGCGTCGGAATCCTATCGGACCTTCTAGATGTGGTTGTGAATGGGCTCAGAGTAGCATGGAGACGTCTTCGGGTGAAGGGAAAACCATCCAACGGAATTGTGGGCGAGCTGAAAGGCTGAATTTGGAGGTTGAACGGTTCGGTCTTCGTGGGAGTCAGAGCGTTTATGGTCCCGCGTTGACGACGGAGATGGATCTAAGGAGGCGGACCCAGCGGCCCTGGCGTTTGTCGCCGGGGACGACGAGGCGGACGGGGCCTTGGTCGGGGCCGATGGCATTGCCGTCGGCGGTGTCGGCGACGAGGACGGTCTCGGCGGCGAAGTCGGCGTCGAGCTCGGCGAGGGAAAAGGCGGCGCGATAGGCGTCGCTGCCTTCGGCCACCACGCAGAGCGACATGCTCTTGCCGCGAAGATCGCCTGCTTGTGGGACGCCGGCCTTGGCGAGGAGCGACGCGAGGGCGACGCCTTCGTAATCATGAGTCGTGCCGTCGTGACCCTTCGCGGATATTTTCATGCGCGGCATGGACTTCAGGTCGGCGAGCGTGAGGCGCAGCTCTTGCTTGACGGCACCTTTGACGATCAAGGCGGCCGCGTCACTGGAGGGCGCGGGTGCGGGTGCTTGCGCTGAAGTGGCGACACCTGTAGCGGTCGCAGCCAGTGCGATAATCCCGATGAACCAGCTCCGCCTTGACTTATCCATGTGCGTTTCTCCTTGGGACGGACAGGGTTTTTCGTTTGCTTCGGGCTGTTGCTTCGCGCCATCATCCTTTACTCTAGCGCGTGCTTTGAACGGTGCTAAGAGTGTTTCTTCAGGGGCTAAAGCCCATGAAAGCTGGCTTTATGTCGGAGCTGAAGCTCCGACCCCCTAAGGAGCTTCGTTCGTACCTCAGGTCTGGAAAGCTCCGACCTCCTAGAGAACGGAATAGAGCACGGACTTTTTCAGCAGCCTGCTGACGCCCACATTATGAACCTGAATCTCTTTTTCGCGATGCTTGGCGGTTTGCTGGTGTTGGCGTTTATCGCGAATCGGCTGGTGCGTTTTACCGGAGTTCCCGACGTGATCATCCTGATGTTTACGGGTGTGCTCATCGGGCCGGTGCTGCATTGGGTCGATCCGGAAGTGTTTCGCGGAGCTACGCACGGCTTTGGCTCTCTCGCGCTGATGTTGATCCTGTTTGAAGGGGGCCTGGACCTGAAGCTGCGCGAGATTCTAA
>JBEKWY010000030.1:0-42326 GCA_049512575.1 Candidatus Acidiferrum sp. | reverse complement strand
GGTAATGGAGAATCATCAAAACGAAACAAGAAACCACAACGACCGCCGCGATCCATCCGAGCGCATAGGCGGTGCGCCGTTCCTGCTCATTCATCGGCTCGCGATCGGCAAAGATGCGGCCAAGCAGGAAGCCAGCCGCCAATCCGCCGCCGTGCGCCCAATTGTCGATGCCCGACATCAGCAGGCCAAAAACGAAAATCGAGACGACCCAGGAAATGAGTCTCGAACGCAGTTGCTGCATCTGCGAGCCGGCACGTTTCGTGGTGATGGCGATCATCACGCCGATGAGTCCCAAAATCGGCGCGCTCGCGCCAAGCGAGTTGTGCCCGCTGAAGGCACTGGCGACAAATCCGGCGATGCCTGTGGCCGTATACAGAAACAGATATCGCGCCGAGCCATACACCTCCTCGACCACGGGGCCGATGTCCATCAGCACCATCATATTGAAGCCGATGTGAATCAGCCCGCCGTGCAGGTACATGGCGGTCACCAGGCGATACCACTCGTGCATGATGAAAATGGAGTAGGGATTACTCGCGCCCAGCCGATAGGCTGCTTCGCCGCCCATGCCCCACAGAATGGCGAGGCCGCCGCCCTGGCCTGCCGCCGCCATGGCCATGAACTCCACACCGAACATCACCAGATTCACGATCAGCAGGATGGTGGTAACCGGAGCGTGGCCGCCGAAGAGTTCGGACAAGCCCTTGCTGACCGCGGCCATGGAAAACCTCAGGTTGGTGCCACACTGATGGCAGCGCGTGGCATTGATGCCCACGAGCGATCCGCAGGCCGGGCAAATCTTGGGACGCGGCTGCTGGTTGCCGCCGCCGAAAAGCCCGCGCAGCGAGTTCTTCCATCGGTCCAGGCGGTATTGCCATTGATAGGGAAGCGCCAACAGTCCTCCTTGCAGCGTGCACGCAGCGTTCTATAATACAGAAATACCGCTCATACTTCTGGCGGGCGCATAAATCGCGGGCAGACGAGTCGCGGGCTGAGATTGCAGGCAAAAAATGGACAATTTTGAAGAGATCGGCAAGCGCATCGATGCAGAGATGGAACGGCTTCGGCGGTACGTTGACGAGGAACTAGCGCCGGAGACGGAGCGGCGTACCGCGTCGTTCCTGCGCGATATTTCCGGGAAGCTGGATGAATTTGCCGCGAAGCTTGAGGCTCGCATGTCGCGGCGAACACCACCACCGCCTCCTCCGTCGAATCCGCAGCCATGATCGCGGTCATCAGCGTGGGCTGCCTTTGAGAATAGCTCGGACCATGGTGTGCGGAGCGCGCTTGCAGCTTGGTTCGTGGGGAACAGCCGCCCTTCGAGGATCAGGGCTAGCAGGGCTCTGCGGGCTTCGCCCCGCGCTACATTTGCTGAATTCGCCATGTTTGCCTAACGCGCGCCACACCTTTCCATCTGCGGGACAGTCGCGAAACGGATCTCACCTTTTTGGGTTCGCAGCGATTTTTCTGGCGGCGATTTTTCTGATTGGCTGCGCGGCCCGACAGCCGAGTGCAAATCGGTCGCCCGCGCCGCCCGTTCAGCCTGGACCGGAATCTCCGGCGGAAACGGCGAAGAGCGATGCCGGCGCTCCGCCCGTGAATCCGCACGAAGGCGTGGCCTTCGAAGAGGGAAAAGCTTCGTGGTACGGCGCCCCCTTTCACGGTCGCCGGGCGTCCGACGGCGAAATCTACGACATGAACAAGCTCACCGCGGCGCATCGGACGCTGCCTTTCAACACCATGGTGCGCGTGACGAACACTGCAAATGGAAAATCGACGACGGTGCGCATCACCGACCGTGGACCGTTCGTGGACAATCGCATCATCGATTTGTCGTATGCGGCTGCCAAGGAAATCGGTTCGATCGGGCCGGGTGTCGTCCCCGTGCGGCTTGAGATTTTGTCGGCGATCGATCCGACGGCGGGTTTCTTCACGGTACAGATCGGGGCGTTCCGCGATCGCGGAAATGCCGAGCGGCTGCGAGACCGATTGAGTGCAAGCTATTCTCCGGTGGCCATTCAATCGTTCGATTCTCCCAACGGCTCGTATTATCGCGTCCACGTCGGCAAGGTTTCGGGTGAGGATGCGGCGAAGAAGCTGGGCGAGGAACTACATCAGCGGGAAGGCGTGACGCCGTTGATCTTTCGCGTGGACTCGAATGCGCCGGGGGGAGGGAATCCGTGAGCGCGGACTGTTTGTTCTGCAAGATTGCGGCGAAGAAGATTCCTTCGAAGATTGTCTATGAAGATGAGGACGTTTTTGCCTTTGAAGATATTGGACCGCAGGCGCCGACACACATTCTGATTATTCCGCGAAAACATTTTGCGTCTTTGAATGAGGCGACAGGGGAAGATGCCGCGGTGATCGGGAAAATGCATTTGGTGGCGGCGGATTTGGCGCGCAAGTTGAAGTTGCTGGACGGATACCGCACGGTGGCAAATAGCGGACGCGGGGCGGGGCAGACTGTGTTTCATTTGCACTTGCATCTTTTGGGTGGACGAGAATTCCAGTGGCCGCCGGGCTAAACCGCTTCGACAGTTTGCGATCTGAAGAAAAAGAGGGGCGTGGCCATTGTGCCGCGCCCTTTTTGATTTACGCAGTTGTCGAGGTGCTCTAGCGAGCGCGGTTTGAGTCCCGCAGCGGCTAAAGCCGGGAGTGAAAAGACAGCCTTTGCGGCACGGCTGAAGCCGTGCCCTCCTGTTGACACACAGACACAGGAACGCGGTGAAGCGCGGTTACTGCGGCGTCAGGGTTATGTCGTCGAAGGAGATGGAGTAGCCGGAGCTGGCGGCGTCCTTGCCGGTTACGGCGAACTTGAAGGCGTAGTTGCCGGCTGCGGCAAAGTTGAAGTTGCCTAGGTCGAGAACGACGTAGGTGCCGGAGCTGGTGTTCTGGTATTCGTCTTGGGGCGAGCCGACGGCAGTGCCGTTGATGGTGAGCTGCCAGATGCCGCGGGTGTTGAGGTCCTTTGCCGAAACCTTGACGTCGTACGTTCCTGCGGTCACTACGTTGACGGTGAGGGTGACGTTGTCTCCGACGGCGGTGGCGTCCAGGATCGTGCCGGTGGTGTCGGGGAAGCCCGCAAACGTGAAGGTGCGGAAGGTCGGGCCGGAGCTGACGGCCGGCAGGTTGGCCGTTTCATAGACCACTGGGTTCTGAGATGCGGTGAACGAATTGGTGTACGTCCACGTGACGATTTCTTGTTGAGCAGTTTCGCCGCCGGTGCCTCCAGTGAAGCCGATGAAGGCGGTATTGCCGCCAACCGTAGACGGAATGTTGATCGGCCACGAGGTGGTGAAGGTGTCCGTCGGAGTCGTGGTGTCGGTGATGGTCAGCGTGAGGGTGGTGCCGTCGTAGTTCATATGGGCGTGCAGGATGTCGCCACTATGGAGATTGACGCCGCCGCCGAGGGTGGTGGCTGGCATGGTGGGCGACGCGCCGTCGGTATATAGGCCCGTGGAGTTAGTGCCTTCACCGTCGTTGCTGTACAGGTCGAACTTGACGGCAACGCTGGGGGCGATGCCAGCTGTGCCCCCAGGCGCGTCCGGTCCATAGCCAAGGCCGCCGCCGGATGGGCCCAGGGCAGTGACGCCCGCATTCTGAATGGTGAACGTGAAACCGTCGGCGTTCGGGGTGGTCAACTGGAATGTGAAATCGTTGGTGAACGTTTGGATGTTGACCGGCGTGGTCCAGAAAGCGCTGGCGGATTCGTTTTCCGCAGTGGTGTCGGTGAGCTGCAAGTGCGTTCCGTCGAGCTTAGTGTGTCCGTTGAATTGCAGGCCGGTGGTGGAGAAGCCAGAGCCGAAATTAACTCCACCGGTAGAGCCGCCGCCGGTATTAATGGTAATTACCGAAACCGCGGTAGAGCTGGTGGTGAAGCCGGTTTCCGTGGCGATGGCCTGGACGGTGCTCGTGGCGCTGACTACGAAGGGCGCGGTGTACTGCGTGGAACCCGTAGTCGGAGCGGTGCCATTGGTGGTGTAGAAGATTGTGGCGCCGGGATCGGAAATGCTCACGGTTTGAGCCGACGTGTAGGTGCCGGTGGCCGGAGTGATGACGGGAGTAGGAGCCGGTGAAAGCGCGGAAATCACGTACGCGGCGCTGCTGGTCGGGCTGGTGGAGAAGCCGGAAGCAGTCGCAAGCGCGGTGACGGTTTCGCTGGAGGCGACCGAGATCGGAGTCCCGGAGGAGTATTGGAACGTGCTGCCTCCTGCGGTGGTCGCGGGTGTGGTGTTGTTCAGCGTGTAGAAAATTGTGGAGCCGGCTGTGGAGTCGGTGAGCGATACGGTTTGCGTTCCCGAGTAGGTACCCGCGGCGAGACTGAAGAGTGGCGCGGCGGCCGGCTGGATGGTGGTGCCGGAGGTGCTGTAGGTCCAGGTGATGATTTCCTGCTGCGCGGTTTCGCCGCCGGTGCCGCCAGTAAAGCCGACAAAGGCCGTGTTACCGCCGACCGTGGATGGAATGTTGATAGGCCACGAGGTGGTGAAGGTGTCAGCGGGAGTCGTGGTGTCAGTGATGGTTAAGGTCAGTGTGGTGCCGTTGTACGTCAACTGGGCCGCCATGATGTCGCCGCTATGGAGATTGACGCCACCACCGAGCGTGGTGGCTGGCGTGGTGGGGGATGCGCCGTCCGTGTATAGGCCGGTGGAGTTAGTGCCCTCTCCCTCGTTGTTGTACAGATCGAACTTGACAGCGACGCTGGTGGCGATGCCGGGTGTGCCGCCGGTGGTATCCGGGCCGTACCCCAAGCCGCCGCCGTCGGGTCCCAGGGCGGTAATGCCGGCATTCTGAATGGTGAAGGTGAAGCCGTCGGCGTTCGGGTTGGTCAATTGAAAGGTGAAATTGGTGGTGAACGCTTGCACGTTGACCGGCGTGGTCCAGAATGCGCTGGCGGACTCATCGTCCGCAGTGGTGTCTGTTAACTGAAGGTGCGTGCCGTCGAGCTTGGTGTGTCCGTTGAATTGCAGACCGGCAGTAGAGAAGCCGGAGCCGAAGTTGATGGCCGGAGTGGAACCGCCGCCGGTGTTGAGGGTAATGACCGACTGTGCTGTGGCGCTGGTGCTGAAGCCGGTTTCGGTGGCGATGGCCTGCACGGTGGTGGTGGCGCCGACGACGAAGGGAGCGGTGTACTGCGTGGAACCGGTAGTCGGAGCGGTGCCGTTGGTGGTGTAGAAGATTGTGGCGCCGGGATCGGAAATGCTGACGGTTTGCGATGACGTGTAGGTGCCGGTGGCCGGAGCGATCACCGGAGTGGGCGCCAACGGCAGAGTGGCGTTGATGACGTAGGCGGCGCTGCTGGTCGGGCTGGTGGTGAAGCCCGGAGCGGTGGCGAGAGCGGTGATCGTTTCGGAAGCGGCGACCGAGACGGGAGTGGAGTATTGGAAGGTGTTGCCACCGGCCGTGGTCGTAGGCGTGGTGTTGTTCAGCGTGTAGAAAATGGAGCTGCCGGGAGTGGTGTCGGTGATGATGACGGACTGAGCCGCGGTATAAGTGCCGGCGACGGGACTGAAAATCGGTGCGGTAGCGGGCTGGGGCGCGGCGCCCGTGCTGACAAAGCTCCAGGTCTCGACCTTCTGGCTGGCGGTCTCGCCGCCGGTACCACCGGTGAACCCAACGAAGGCAGTGTTGCTGCCAACGATCGAAGGAATGTTGACGGTCCAGCTGGTGGTGTACGTCGCGTTGGTGACGCCGTCGGTGATGGTCATGCTCAGCGTCGTGCCGTTGTAGACCATTTGCACGGAGAAGGTGTCGCCGCTGTGGAGGTCGATGCCGGTGGTGCTCAGGTCCGTGAAAGGAGTGGTTGGGGACGCGCCATCGGTGTACAGACCGGTGGAATCGTCGCCCTCGCCATTGTTGTTGTAGAGATCGAACTTGATGGCGACGCTGGTTGGAATGCCGCCGGTTCCGCCAGGAGAGTCCGGACCATAGCCCAGGCCGCCGCCCGCAGGTCCGAGAGCGGTAAGGCCGGAATTCTGGATCGTGAACGTGAAGCCGTCGGCTTCGGCGTTGCTCAACTGGAAGGTGAAATCGTTGGTGAAGTTCTGGATGTTCACGGGAGTGTTGTACCAGGCGCTGCCAGCTTCGTTGGTGAGGCCATCGGTGAGCTGGAGACGTTCGTCATCCAGGTCGGTGCTGCCGTTGAAGGTCATCGCGCTCGCCGCGGTGCTGAAACCGTCGGGGAAGCTGATCCCGGTTCCGGAGCCGATGGCGTAAGCGGCGCTAGCTTGCGGGCTAGTGGTGAGACCGGGGGAGGTGGCGATGGCGTTGAGCGTTTCGGACTGAGCGACGGTGACCGTGGCGGTTCCGGTGAACGGAGTGGACGAGGTCGTGGCGGGGGCGTTGATGGCGTAGTAGATCGTCGGAGTCTTGGAGGCGTCGGAGATTGTCACGGTTTGCGTAGAAGCGTAAGAGCCCGGCACCGGCGAGAAGGTGGGCATGAGGGTTTGCGTTTGTAAGGTGTAAGTCTCGCTGGTGGCAGTGCTTTGCAGGTAGCCCGGAGCGCTGGCGATGGCGGAGATGGTTTCCGTGGTGCTGACGGAGATAGCACCGGTGTAAGGAGTGGAGCTAGTGGTGGCGGTGCCAGTGGTCGAGTAGAAGATGGATGAGCCGGGAGTGCTGTCGGTGATCGTGACAGAGACGGTGCCGCTAAAGGTTTCGGCGCCGGGCGTGATGCTGGGAGCGGCGGCTTGCGGCGAGCCGTTGAGCAGGCCGAAGACACTCAACTGGCTGGTGGCACCGACGTAGACTTTGCCGTTGATGACGGTGGGAACGACGAACTTGACCGCGCCTCCGGGATTATCGCGCGTGGAGTTGGTTTGCGAGTTGTAGAAAGTGGTGGAGACGTTGGTGGCATCGTAGGCGCGCAGGTATTCGGAGCCGCCGGAGGAATAAGCGTCGGACTGGACGGTCCAAACGATGGGACTGGATGTGCCGTTGGAAGAGATGACGGGCGTTGGGCTGGGAAACCCGGCCTCCTGCGCACCGGTGTTGGATGGAGTTGTGGAGATCTGTCCATTGCTTAGCGGGAAGGACTTGAGATTGTCGGACGTGCCCCAGATGTAGACCGTGTTATTGCCGAATGCCGGCATGCCCCAGAGCCCGCCCACGACGAAGTTCTGATTGGTTTGCGCGGCGTTGTTAACGGGGATTTCCTCGACGATGTTGTCGGTTGAGGTGCTGTATCCGCCCATGGAGTCGCGGTTTACGACGGAGATTCGTCCTTCTTTGCCCAATTGCACGAGAAGGTGCGTGTAGCCGCCGCTGGTCTGGTCGGGAAGAAGGAGGACGCCGCCGGAGGCGACGTCGCGATCTTCGGAATTGAGCGTGGCTTGGTTGAGCGGAGTGAAGTCATCGGCAACGGTCATAACACCGTTGTTCAGGTGCAGGCGAACGATGCTGTCCCCGTAGTCCATCGTATTGGTGTACGGAGTCGTGGCGTCGAACGTGCCGTTGCCGGTGGCGATGAATAGACGCCCACCGGGGCTGGCACCGGTGGGGTTGTCGGTGTCAGCGGCCAAGCCGGAGCCGCCCATCCAGATGCCCGCTCCGATTCCGTTTGCGGATGAGCACCATACGCTGGTTTGCTGCAGAGTTGCGGCGTTGTAGGCAAGAATCCAGCCGTGCCATGGGCCGTTATCGCCGTGGGATGCGAATCCGATGTAAACGAAGCCGTTGAGAAGGAGCAAGCCGGGGCGATTGTTTTCCCACTTGGTATCAAAATTCAGAGTGCCACCAGAACTTCCGTTGCCGTTGCCGGAGACGTTGGCAGATAGAGCGACCGGGCCGCCGAATTTTTCGTCGCCGCTGGTGATGTCCAGGGCGTGGAGGCGCTGGACATAGTTGCCGCCTTCCAGGGAGGCGCTGACGAGGTACATGGTGTTTGTAGAAGGATCGATGACCGGCGTTCCCGTGACCCCAACAAGAGGGTTGATGTCGGTGGTGCTGAGGTCGCCATTGGGGACTGCGGTCGCGCCGCTGGCTGCGCCGTGGGCCGAGTCGAGGAGCGTGATCTGCCAGAGCGGCGAGGCGTTGGCACCGCCGTTGTTGTCGGCGTCGAAGGCGTAGACGCTGTCGTTTTCCGTGGCCACGAAGACAACGTTGTGAACGTTGCCGGAGACGGTGATGTTCGCCATGTAGAGAGGCTGGGTATAGATTTGCGCGTCCACCGACTGGGAGAAAAGTTTGCCGAAGGAGGTCGTGTTTACATTTGCGGTGGTAAGAATGGTTTCGTTGGGGTTGGAGCCGGAGCGCGAGTTGTCGTAGTGCTGGGTGGTTACGTTTTGCGCTGACGCGCTGCCCGCGTAGAGCAACAGCGAGGTGCATGCGAGCAGAGTCCTGAACGCGAAACGCTCTCCGCGATGGATTTCTGTGAAGCCGTTGCGGACCCCGACACACACGTGCTGAAAATGGAACATGACCGGACTACCCCCCTGATTTCGCAATTCATTCCGGACGGATCAGTCTTGGTTAGTGTCGGGGACGGACACGAAACCTGCGCAGCCACTCGTTGTTCAACTTAACTCTCGGCGGGGCTGGGACCGGGGCGGGACGCTGGGCAGTCCGTCTCGTCGATCCGCGACAGTGCGCGGGATTATACCTATGGCGGGGAGTGCGCTCAAGGCTCAAAAGAGCCATAGAGTACCCCGGTACGAATTTGATACGTGCACGTCCGAAATGCGCAGGACTGCGTCGCTGATCGGAAACCTCTGGACAGCGAACGTCAACCGATCGATAGTTTGGCCGATCGCGGCTATAAGCTAAGATATGGCCGGTTTTTGCGGAGGGTTCATGCGGCGAGCGAATCGCGGGCTGATTTTGGGGAGCATCCTAGGACTGCAACTTTGCTGGATCAACCCGGTTGTGGCCGGCGCGCAGGCGCCAGGGAAACCAGGAGCGACGAGCCAGCAAGCGGTGGCGGACAAAGGGCTCAGCGTGGACCGAATCTATAGTGAGCCGAGCCTGAACGGCCACCCGACGCCTGGGATCGCGTGGGCTCCGGACGGCAAGCATCTAAGCTTTTTCAAAGAATTGACCGCGGGGGCGGGCAAAGGGGAGAGGAAAGAGCTGTGGTCGATGGACGCGGCCTCGGGTGAGAGCCGGTTGCTGGTTTCCGCGGAGAAGCTGGAAAACGCGCTACCTGCGGAAGTGGAAAACGCGACGCAAGCGACCGGACTGGGACGCCACGCTCCCGCGCAATATCAGTGGGCGCCAGATGGGGGTGCCCTGCTGTTCCAAGGCGCGAACTCGCTTGCCTGGTTCGATCTGAAGGCGCAGAGTGCGCGGCCGCTGGTCTCGGGCAAGGAAGCGATCGCCGATCCGAAAATCTCGCCCAATGGACGGTATGTGAGCTTTGTGCGCGATCACAATGTTTGGCTGGTTGGCGTAGCTGATGGGAAAGAGCGCGCGTTCACGCGGGGAGGCACGGAAGAAATTCGGAAGGGCGAATTGGATTGGGTCTATCCGGAAGAACTGGACCTTACCACCGCGTACTGGTGGGCGCCGGATTCGTCGGCGATTGCGTACTTGGAAATGGACGAGCGGAGAGTCACGCAATATCCGCTGGTGGACTTCGCTTCTTACACGGGAGAGGCGGAAGAGGAACGTTATCCCGTTGCTGGGGGAAATAACCCGATCGTGCGCGTTTTTGTGGGGAAAGTGGATGGAGGCGAGCCGCGTTTGATGGACACGGGCGCGAATACGGATATTTACATTCCGCGCGTGAACTGGCTGGTCGATTCCAAGCACGTGGCAATACAGCGGCTGAACCGTCCGCAGACGGTGATCGAGCTCCTGATTGCCGATTCAGGTTCGGGCAAGGCTCGAGTGATCCTGGCCGACAAAGATTTGTATTGGATCAATGTCAGCGACGATTTGAGGTTTTTGAAGGATGGCAAGCGCTTCCTGTGGTCGAGCGAGCGTTCGGGGTACCGGCACATTTATTTGTACGACCTGGAAGGGAAACAGCTGGCGCAGGCGACGCAAGGGAACTGGGAAGTTTTCGCGGTAGATGGCGTGGATGAACCGAAGGGGCTGGTTTATTTCACCGCGGCGGAGAAATCGCCGCTCGAACGGCATTTGTATCGCGTGGCCCTGGATGGCTCCGGATTTGAGCGCATCACCAAGGAGGACGGCACGCACGGAATCGATCTCGCGCCTGGCGCTTCGGCATTTGTCGATACCTATTCCAACAGCATGAACCCGCCGCGGCAGGACCTTGTGCGGATGGATGGATCACGTATCGCCGCACTGAACGAAAATAAGATCGCGGAGCTCGCGGATTTGCACTTGTCGCCGGTCGAGTTTCTTTCCGTGCGATCGCATGACGGCATCCAGCTGAACGCCATGATGATCAAGCCGCCGGACTTCGATGCGGCGAAGAAATATCCGGTGCTGGTTTACACGTATGGGGGACCGCACGCGCAGGTGGTGTTGAATGCCTGGGAAGGGTCAACATTTTTGTGGCACCAACTGATGGCGCGGAAAGGCTACATCATTTTCGCGTTGGACAATCGAGGCTCGGCGGGGCGCGGCCATCTCTTCGAGGAGCCTATACATTTTCGCTTTGGAGCGCAGGAATTATCCGATCAGCGCGACGGCGCGGCCTATTTGAAGTCGCTGCCTTATGTGGATGCAAACCGCATCGGCATCTGGGGATGGAGTTACGGCGGGCACATGACGCTGCACGCGGTCTTGGAGGACCCGCAGGATTTCAAAGTGGGCTTTGCGGGCGGACCGGTGACCGACTGGCACTACTACGACACGATCTATACGGAGCGATACATCGGCGTGTTGCCGCAGAACGAAGAGAGCTATCAGGAATCCTCGCCCATCCAGAATGCGGCGAAACTCCAGGGCAAGCTGCTCATCGCGCATGGAACCGGCGACGACAACGTGCATTACGCGAACACGCTGTCGCTCATCAACGAAATGATCGAAGCTGGGAAGTATGTCGAGGTCATGGCTTTTCCCGGCCGCGGGCATGGCGCAAGCGATCCGGCGGCGCGGCGCGCGCTGATGAACCGCGTCACGCAGTTTTTTCTGGATAACCTCTAAGTTTAGCGAGAGTTGCGGCCCAGAGAGATTTCCAGATACTTCCGCTGGTAGTTCAATTACCGAATGGTTTGGGCAACTCGCGCATTGACAATACATTGTTACATTGTAATAATGTAGCATAACAAGGAGGCAGAGAACATGCCCCTCTCGGTTAAAGTCCGAACCTCTGTCAAGGTCGCCGATGAGGTCTGGATTGCGGTTGCTTCGCTCGAACAGGATCACGCCACCGGGCAGACCGACTTTTCTATAGCCGAAATCATGGACCGCGTTCGGCGGGATAATCTCTACGGTTCAGTGCGTCCCGGAGTCTACGTTCACGTCATACAACATTGCGTCGCAAATCGCCCGCCCAACCCGGCTCGTCACCGAATGCTCCTTGAGACGGCGCCAGGGCGCCGACGCCTGTTCCGGAAGGGAGACGCCTACCATCCCGACCGCGAAGGCGGAAGGATAGCGCCCTCTCCGGAGGACCTTCCGCCGGGTTACGAGGAATTAGTGGCCTGGTATCGTGAATGGAGCGAAACAAGACGGCGCAACCTAGGACAGGAAGATCCGCTCCTGGCTCTCCGAGGGTCCGGCAAGCAGTTGTGGGCCGACGAGCATGCAGACGAATACGTCAGGCGCTTGCGCGAGGGTTGGGAGTGAGCAGAATCTTTTGGGACACCAATCTCTACATCTATCTTTTCGAGGAGTACGGAGCGATGTCTGGTTTGACGGCGACGTTACGCAGCAAAATGCTTGAGCGTGGCGACCGGCTGTTCACCTCCGCGCTAACGCTCGGTGAGATCCTCGTAAAACCGACGAAACAAGGCGACGCCGAACTCTGCCGGAGGTATCAAGAGGCTCTTGCAGCGACGTCGAGCCTCATTCCTCTCGACGCGGAGGTGGCCGTGCGATACGCAGAGTTGCGCTGCGATCGAACCCTTCGGGCACCGGACGCCATCCAGCTTGCGAGCGCGGCGTCGGCAGGGATGGATTTATTCATCACGAACGACCAGAGACTTCAGGGAAAGCACATTGACGGGATCCAGTTCATCGTTTCATTAGACCGCGCGCCACTCTAAGCGTGCGAGAACTGCGAATTCCGTCAAAAAATCTCCGCCGCGCGGCCAGCTCGCCTAGTTCTTGGGCTTGTCTGGATCCTTGGTCTCGGTCGCTGGGCCGATCTTGATGGAAGCGCCGAACCGTTTGTAGTTGGCGTAGCGCACTGTCATGCGCATGTGGATGGCGCCGGTGCTGAAGTGCAGTTCGTCGTCGGAGCGCGTGTAGGTCGGGAACCAATAGTGGCCCTCGATGTTTTCGCGGAAGGTTTCAAACCGCGGGAAGATGTTCTCGTTGCCTCTCTTGATGATGTCCGGAACCGCTTTTCCGTCGGACTTCACGATGTTCAGATCCCGATCGTCCACCCAGATGCGTCCCTGGAAATAACGCTGATTTTTTTCGATCTTCTTGGGCTTCACGTCAAAAACATAGGTGCTAAGTTCGTCCAGGTTTTCGCGGCCGACATAATTGACGTCGTATTTTGGCAACTCGTCGGAGGTAAGCACGAACGGCTGGACGTGCTCGAGGTCGTCGAGATCCTGCTGGGAGAGCGAGATGCGCTGCAACGTCGGCGGCGGCGCGGACACAACCTTTTCGTAACGCTTGCCCTCGGGCGTAAACAGAATGTCGCTGGTCATGCGGTACTCGCCGTCGGGCCGGTTGTCATAGTCGATGGTCTGGACGACGAAGGTTTGCGTGTAGGTGTAGTTATCGCGTTCCTTCTTGAACTCCAGCTCGCGGTCGCCAAATTTCTTAATGATCTGGTCGACCGGAATGTCGGGCGGCTTGGTAGAAATATTGGACGGGTCGCTCTTGGGCGCGGCCGCCGGAGCAGTGTTCACGCTCTGCTGCGGAAGTTGCGCTGCGAGCGGCAAACACGCGAGTGGAGCGGTGAGGAGCAGCGTGGAGAAAATGGCTCGCTTGTAAAGTATGGCCATTTGCCTAGAGATGACATTGGACATGGGATCGCCTCCTCGCGGGTACCGGTTCTTGTGATTGGACCTTTATGATAGCACCGGGGTTGCCTGCGAGCATTCCCTAGCGAAGCGAACCAATGGCGGCGCGCGCCGGGAATTCACTTCACCACGAGAGGTGAATAGGAATCAGACGGATTCGACGATCTCGACGTTACCGGCCTTGCGTAGGATTTCCACTTTCACGGCGTGGGCGTCGCGGCGAATCAGGAAATCAGCAGTGGCGTCGCCTACGCGGAGATTCTCTATGCGCACTTCAGTCAAGTTCGAAGGCAAGCTCGGATTGGTAAAGCAAATCTGACGCTCCGGACCGCGCACGCTCAGGCCCAAGCACGCCTGCAGAAGCATATAGACCGATCCCGCGGCCCATGCCTGCGGCGAGCAAGCGACGGGATACAGAGTGGGCCCGCTGGTGTCCGGCCGCTTGTGGAAACCGCAGAATAGCTCCGGCAGACGATGCAGCTCCACCTGATGGCTGGCGTCATGCATTCCTTCGACAATTTTGGCAACGTGTTCCTGCAAGCCGTAGGAGGAAAATCCCGCAGCGATCAAGGCATTGTCGTGCGGCCAGACGGAGCCGTTGTGGTAGGACATCGGGTTGTAGCGAGACTCGCACGCCGCCACGGTGCGAACACCCCAGCCGCAGAAGGAATGCTCGCTCATCAGCGATGCCGCAGTGGCTTTCGCATGATCGCGGCTGGCGATCTTGCAGAACAGCGCGTGTCCGGCGTTGGAAGCGCGCACCTGGCATTGTTTCTGGTGGCCGTCGAGGGCCAGCGCGTACATGCCCAGCTCTTCGCACCAAAACGCCTGCTCGAATCTGTGGCGTAACTTTTCCGCTGCGGCGTCCAAGCTGTCTGCGAACTCCGGCTCATGCAAAGCGCGAGCGAGCAGCGCGCCGGCGCGCTTCGCTGCGTACGTGTAGCCTTGCACTTCGCAGAGTGCGATCGGCGGTTCGGCCAGGGTTCCGTCCGCATGGAAGACGGAATCATTCGAATCTTTCCAGCCCTGCTGGACTAATCCCTTGGACGATTGCTGTTTGTACTGCACAAAACCGGTTCCGTCAGAGTCGCCGTACGTATCGATCCATTGCAAAGCGCGTTTGACGTTGGGCCAAATCTCTTTCACCAGCGATGCGTTGCCGGTGCGCTGAAGGTACGCGCCGGCCAGCATGACGAAAAGCGGGGTGGAATCGACACTGCCGTAATACCGCCCAAAAGGAACTTCTTTCGTCGCGGCCATTTCGCCGCGGCGCATCTCGTGCAGGATTTTGCCCGGCTCGGCGTCCTGTTCGGGCAGTTCTTGAGTCGCCTGTGTTTCCGCCAGATATTTCAGGACGCTTTCGGCCATCCGCGGCGAGGTCCAGAGGCATTCGAGGGCGGTGATGATTCCGTCGCGGCCGAACACCGTGCTGAACCAGGGCACTCCGGCATACGGGTAGGGGCCCTCGGGATTGTTTTCGATCAGCATCCGAAGGTCGGCCGAAGAGCGATTGAGCCACGCGTTGAAACTCTCGCTGGAAGTCGTGATGTGGCACTCTTCGCTGCGGGCGCGCTCCGATTCTCGGGTTAGCGACCGGTATGCCGTCTGGAAGGAAACCACGCCATTGGTGCTGGCGTTGCGTTGACAGGCAACGGTGCTGTAGATGGAGGTTTCCTGTTTGGGTTCCAGCGCAATTCGAAACAGGGCTTCGCGCGAGGTGAGTGACGTCGGAAGCGGAGAGAATTCGAGGTGCGTGCGGCGAAATACGCCATCCAGGCCCTTGTACGCGAGAATCGCCGCGCTTCCATCGACATGATCTGCCAGGCGTTCGCCTTTTCGCGCGCGCTTGGTGCCCCGTACTTCGAAAATGTCGGCGAAATCCGCATCGAATTGAAAGAGCAGGGCAAGCCGCACGGGCTCCAGCCCGTAGTTCAGGATGCGAAGGTGTTCGTAGTGGGTGGCCGGGCCTAGAAACTGCGAACGGAAAATGTGAACGGTGCCGCGCGGCAAGCTGTCGTCGGTGTTCAGCGCAGTGTCAACGTTGGTTACATCGACGGTCAGAAAGGCGTTGTCTTCGCGAACGGTCGAGCCGAGGAGCAGCGGCTGCTGCTGGTTGAGGCGCAGCGAGAAACGCGAGAGGTGGCGGCTCTCGGCGTGGAAGAGTCCGAACTGGGAGAATCCCAGATCTTCGATGTCCCCGTAGCGATTGAGAACGGCAAACGTGTCGCCGCATTTGAGCACACGGGTGCGATCGTCCACTAATGCAGAGGATGCGCGGACGTAATACTCGTCGGCAACCCGGACAATGTCCGTCAATACGGGAAACCTTCCTATTGCGTGAGAAACGAGTCGACCTCAGGTGTTTCCACGGAGAGAGAGCGGATGCTCAACATCGACTCGTACAGCTTAACGTAGTCCTTGGCCATTCTCGACCCGGTAAAGCGCATCTCGAAGGCTTGCCGGCAGGCGGCGCGGTCCAGAGATCCCGCGCGAGCCACCGCCTTCACGGCATCCTCGATGTTATCCACGATGAAGCCGCTGGTGCCGTGGGTAATGAGCTCCGGAACCGATCCACAATTGAAGGCGATCGTAGGAGTGCCGCAGGCCATCGATTCGATCACGGTCAGGCCGAACGGCTCGGGCCAATCGATGGGAAATAGATAGGCATAGGCATTGCCGAGAAAATCGGACTTTTGGCCTTCGGTAATCTCGCCGATGTATTCGATGTTGGGATTGTCGAGCATGGGCTTGATTCGCGATTCGAAGTATTCGCGGTCGACGCGGTCGATCTTCGCGGCAATCTTCAGCGGCATGCCAACTTTCAACGCGATCTCAATGGCCCGGTCAACGCGCTTCTCCGGTGAAATGCGGCCAAGAAACGCCAGGTATTTTCCGCTGCCGTCTCCCAGCGACAGGTGACCCGCCGGCAAGCCGTGATAAATGTTGCCCACCCAGTTCGCAAAGGGCAGTGGTTTGCGCTGCGCGCGCGAGATGGAAACCACCGGCATGTCAGGATATTTGTGATACAGGGGCGGTAGATCGGAAAGGTCCAGCCGCCCATGAAGGGTCGTCAGCTGCGGAATTTCCGTGACACGTGAGATCGGAAAATGAAGATAGTCGATGTGGAAATGGATGATGTCGAACTCTTCCGCGCGCGCGAAGATTTCTTCCAGCATCACGTAGTGATGGGCGAGTTGGTCGATACAATCCGGGTTCAGGCGCAGGGCTTTCGGGCAGCAGGGAATAAGCCGCGCTTTGGTTTTCGAGTCACCGCTGGCGAACAGCGTGACATCGTGACCGAGATCGACCAATTCCTCGGTCAGGTACGACACTACGCGTTCGGTGCCCCCGTAGAGCTTGGGGGGGACGCTTTCATATAGGGGTGAAACCTGGGCGATGCGCAGCGGGGTTCTAGGCCGTATCGTCATAGTAGGACTGAGGATACAGTCTTTAGGCGTTGCTGGATATACGGGGAAATACCGATGCTTGTGAGGTATATCCCCTACTACAAGCGGTCGTGCGAATATTTTCGGTTGATCGCGCACTGGGTGCACGCAAATCCGCGGATTTTGCGTTCGCACACCCTCTAGATCGGAAGAACGTCAGGGAGTGATGATGTCTTTTCGCCGAGGTTTGACCTGAACGGCCGCGAGGCTGGATGCGTCCCACCCGCCCCCCAGCGCCTTTACCAGGAGCACGCTGGCAACCAGCCGCTGACCTTGAATCACCGCCAGCTCCTGCTCGTTGGAAAGCAAATTTTGTTGCGCGGTAACCACGTCGAGATAATTCACCAGTCCGCCCGAATATCGGTTGGTGGAGATGTCCAGCGCGCGCCTCGCTGCATCCACCGTTAGTTGTTGCTCTTGTTGCGCCTCGCTTAGTACGCTCAACGCGGTGAGCTCATCTTGCACTTCCTGGAACGCGCCTAAAACCGTCTGCCGATAGCTGGCCACGTTCGCGTCATAGCCGGCCCGCGCAAACTGCACCTGCGCGCGGCGCGCCCCGCCGGTGAAAATGTCCTCGGCAACGTTGGCGCCCAACGCCCAGAATATGCTCTGGGTATTCACCAGCGACGAGATCGCGGCGGTTTGCCAACCGGCTTGACCGTATAGATCCAGCGACGGGTAGTAAGCCGCTTTCGCGATTCCGATTTGCGCGTTGGCCGACGCCATCAGACGCTCGGCTTCGGCCACATCGGGGCGGCGTTCGAGCACATCGGAAGGAATTCCCGCGTTTAATGGTGGAGGCTCGCCCTTGAGTTCGCGGGATGCGACGTGAAAATCAGGCGCCGCGCGGCCCGCGAGAACGGCGATAGCATCTTCGAATTGCTTACGCTGTTGCAGGAGCAAAGTGGCCTGCGTGCGCGTCGCGTTCAACAGCGTTTCTTCCTGCGCCACGTCCAGGCCCGACGCGACCCCGCCTTGGTGACGGGAATTTACCAGATCCAGGCCCTTTTGCAGGGAGTCCACCGTTCGGCGCAAAATTCCGATTTCGGAGTCCAGTTGCCGCAGGTTGAAATAATCGCCCGCGAGTTGCGAGGTAACCAATAGCCTGACGTTTTCCAGGTCCGCAGCGTTCGCCTGATAAGCCGCTTCCGCCGCTTCAATGCTTCGCCGCCGGCGCCCAAAAATATCGACCTCATAATTCACGGTGAACGGAATCTGGTAAATGCTTTGCGTTACCGCGCTCGTCACCGGGACGGAACTGCTGGGCGGCCGGTTCCCAGACAGCCGCTCGCGTTCGACGCCCGGCCCCGTGGAAAGCGTGGGAAACAATGTCGCGACTTGAATTGCCGCGGCGGCGCGTGCCTGTTCCAAATGCGCGATGGAAATTTTGAGGGTTTGATTTTCAGCGAGAGCTTGTTTTTCCAGACCGTTTAGATCGTCGTCGCCGAAAACGGCCCACCATTCGCCTTTCGGCAGGCTGTCCTTGGGCGCACTCTCGCGCCAGGGGTCGGCAACGTCCCACGTCTGTGGCACGGTTGCCGCGGGACGCTTGTAGTTCGGTCCGACGGTGCAGCCGACCAACAGCACGACGGACAACAGGCAAGCGTGGGTCAGAGGCGTGCCCGTGAACGTGCCGAGAACGCGCCGGAATTCCCAGCGTGGTTCGATCCTTCGTCGCATTACGGCTTGTTTCCGCTGGGCGCCGTAGTCGCGTGCGAACTTGGGTCGCCATTGCCGCTCGGTGATGGGCTGCCACTGCCCTGCGGTCCGCCGCCTTGCGCGGGCTGGCCCCCGGATACCGGTGGGGCGGTGTGCGCGATTTGCTTGACGTTGACCTGAATCCCGTCGTCAAGCGAATCGGGAGGGTTCAGCACGATCCAATCGCTGGCCTTGAGCCCTTGCAGGACTTCCAGCGCAGTGCCGTAGTCGCGTCCAATCGTCAGCGGCTGCAAGTGCGTCTTGTGATTTTCATCCACCAGCACGGCCCGCAATCCTTCCGAGCGGAAAAGCAACGCGTTTACGGGCACCTGCAAACGCTCGCCGGTTACCCTGACCAGCAGATGAACCTGCGCGTAGCCGCCGGGCAACAACTGGCCGTTCTTGTTCGGGACGTCCACCTCGGTGTTCAACGTGCGACTGGCCAGGTCAATGGCATCGGCAGTTCGAACGACCTTGCCCTGAAACTGCTGTCCCGGGTACTGCGACAACTCGAGATAAGCACCTAGGCCGGCGTGAATCGTCGCCGAGTAAACTTCCGGCACGCTAACGTAGGTTCGAATCGGATCGGTTTGTGCCAGGAAAAAAAGCTCCTGTGCGGATCCGCCATTTCCAGCATTGATCAAATTTCCGATGTCCACGTTGCGCCGGGTGATCACGCCGCTGAACGGCGCGTAAACATGTTTGAAGGACTCAAGGTCCTCGAGACGCCGGACGTTAGCCTCCGCGGATTGCAGGGTAGCCTTTTTCGCAGCGTAATCGCCGACGGCATTGTCGACTTCTTGCTTCGATACGCCGTCGGTCTTGATCAGCTCCTGATATCGGGCCGCCGTAATCTTGGAGAGGTCTTCGTTCGCTTTCGCTGTCTCGACGTCGGCGCGAGCCTGCGAAAGCTGTTGATCGACTTCGGGCGTGTCAATGTCCGCCAGCAACTCTCCCTGACGCACGCGGCTGCCAATGTCGTGGTACCACTTTTTCAGATACCCATTGGTTCGCGCGTAAATCGGCGATTCCACATAGGCCTGCGTCGTGGAAGGCAGAACCAAATCTTCTTGTCCGGGTTCGAGCGTTGGATGAACCACGGAAACCGTCGGCACCGCCATTTTCTCGGTTTCGTTTGCGAGTGCCCGATACTGCGTTCGGCGCTGCAGCAATGTGAAAGCGCCCAGAATCAAGAGGACGAGTACGCACACCACCAGAAACACGAACAGGCGGCTCTTCTTCTCCGGCGTTCTTTCCGGAGTATATTCCTCGTACTTAGGTTCCACCTGGGGCCTGATCTCCGTCGTCGTCATTCATTGCTCCGCAATACTATAAGTCTTTTCGCCGTCAAACGGTGGCCGGCGTCATCTCCGAATCGCCGCTGTTCGAGCGCTTGCGTTCCCGCCGTCCGTGAATAATCGAAAAGACGCAGGGCACGAAAAATAGTGTCGCGAACGTCGCAAACAAAAGGCCGCCGATTACCGCGCGTCCCAGCGGGGCGTTCTGTTCGCCGCCTTCGCCGAGCCCGATGGCCATCGGCACCATGCCGATGATCATCGCCAGCGCGGTCATGACGACGGGTCGCATGCGTACAAAGCCGGCCTCCAGCGCCGCGTCTCGCGCGCTCTTCCCTTCGTTCAATTGCTCCCGCGCGAAGGACACCATCAGAATGCTGTTCGACGTCGCCACCCCCACGCTCATGATCGCGCCTGTCAGCGACGGAACGCTCAGCGTGGTGCGCGTCATCAGCAACATCCAGCAAATTCCCGCCAAAGCTCCCGGCAGCGCAGTGATAATGATGAAGGGATCCAGCCAGGACTGGAAGTTGACCACGATCAGCAGGTATACCAGCACGATCGCCCCGATCAGACCGAACGCCAGCCCTTGAAACGAACTCTTCATCGTTTGCACTTGGCCGCGTATCACGATGTGGCTTCCCCTGGGCAACTGCGGCTCGACATCGTGCACCAACTTCGCGACGTCGTCAGAAACTCCGCCAAGATCGCGGCCATTCACCGCCGCATAGACGTTGATCATCGGTTGCACGTTGTAATGGGAAACCACCGCTGGACGCGTCGTCGTCGTAGTGGTCGTCAGGTTGCCGATAATCTGCGAAGCGCCCCCCGGTGTACTGGCGTTGACCGGCGTATTCTGCAGCGCCTGCCAGCTGTCCACGCGGTATTGCGGCGTTTGCACCGCGACGTTGTAGCTCACGCCATTCTTGGGGTCCAGCCAGAAGGCCGGGGCGGTCTGGAAACTTGAGCTCAGCGAGACCAATAAGTTCGAGGCGACATCCTTCGCCTGCAAACCTACTGTCTGCAGCCGCGTTCGGTCCATATCCATGCGCAGTGTCGGTTCGTCGAAGGCCTGCTGGACGTGCACGTCCACCGCGCCGGGGATATGCCGCATCTGGCCGGCTAGCTTCTGGGCCACCGCGAAATTCCCGACCTGATTGTTCCCCATGAGCGCCACATCGATCGGCGCCGGCGATCCGAAGTTCAAAATCTGTGTGACGATGTCGGCCGGCTGAAAAAAGAACTGAACCCCGGGGAATTCCTGCGGCAGCTTCTCGCGAAACTCGTTGATGTATTCGCTGGTCGGACGCCCGCGCTTTTCGTTGAGCTGAACAAGGATCTCACCGTCGGCCGTGCCGTAGGTGCCCGAATTGCTGTAGCTCAGGTTGATTCCGCTGTAAGGCACGCCGAGGTTGTCCAAGATCGTATCCAGCTCCTCGGCAGGAATGGTCTGCCGAATCACACCGTCGATCTGGTCGGCGAGACGAGCGGTCTCTTCAATTCTCAAACCCGTACGCGCCCGAAAATGCAGGCGAATCTGGCCTGCGTCTACCTTAGGAAAAAAGTCCCTGCCCAACACGAAAATCAGGCCGCCCGACAAGACGCAGAAGGTCAGAAAACAAGCGGAAAACACGACGGACTTTTCGAGTGCGAAGCCCAGAGCGTGCCGGTAGCCCTCTCGGAATCTCTCGAAGTTGCGCTCGAACATCTGCTGATAGCGGCGGAAAAATCCCTGTTTCTCACCCCGATGCTCCTCGGGAATGTATTCGTCCTCCGAGCTCAACAGATACATCGCCATCGTCGGCACGATGGTGCGCGACCACATATAGGAAGCCAGCATGGCAAACGAAACCGCCTCGGCCAGCGGCACGAATAAATATCTGGCGACGCCCGACAGAAAAAACATCGGCAGAAATACGATGCAAATGCAAAGAGTTGATACCAGCGCAGGCACCGCGATCTGTTGTGCGCCGTCCAGAATCGCCTGAACGGTTTCCTTGCCCATGGCCAGATTGCGATTGATGTTTTCAATCTCGACCGTAGCGTCGTCCACCAGGATGCCGACGGCCAGCGCCAGGCCGCCGAGCGTCATGATGTTGATGGTCTCGTGCAACGCGCTGAGCAACAGGATGCTGACCAAAATGGAAAGGGGAATCGATGTGGCGATGATCAGCGTGCTCTTCCAGTTTCCGAGGAAGAGCAAGATCATGATCGCCGTGAGACACGCCGCGATCAAAGCTTCACGGATCACGCCCTGAATGGAGGCCCGCACATACAGCGATTGATCGAAGAACATCGTGACATGCAGGCCTGGCGGCAACGATCCGGAGTAATCCTGCAGCGTTTGCTTGACGCGCGTCACGATGTCCAGCGTCGAGGCGCTGCCGGTCTTGTACGTCGACATCAGCACGCCGCGCTGTCCGTTTACGAGTACGGTGTTTGTTTGGGGAGAAAAGCCGTCCCGAACGTGAGCGACCTCCCGCATGTAGATCGTCGCGCCATTGACAGTCTTGATGGGCAGATCGTTGAGCCCGGCGATCGTTTGCGGGCTGCCGTTCATCTCGACCGTGTACTCCAGTGTTCCCAACTTTGCCGTGCCCGTGGGCAGGATCAGGTTCTGGGAATTGACGGCATTTACGATATCCACGGGCGAAAGTCCCTTGGACTGCAGCGCCTGGGAATCGATATCGACGGAGACCAGCCGTTGTTTCCCGCCATACGGGAAGGGAAGCGCCGCCCCTTGCACGGTCGCCAACTGCGTGCGGATGAAATTGTTCCCGTAGTCGAAAATCGCCTGCTCACTGAGGGTGTCGCTGGTCAGACCGATCTGAATGACCGGCACCGTGGACGCGGAAAAGATCGCCACCAGCGGCGGAGTGGTTCCCGGCGGCAGAGTGAACAGAATCGTTTGCACGATCGCTGTGGTTTGCGCCAGCGCCGTCTGGATATTCGCCGTGGGCTGGAAGAAAATCTTTACGATCGACGTGCCGTTCAGGGATTGCGACTCGATGTGTTCCACGTCGTTTACCAGCGTGGTCACCGCGCGCTCGGAGTTGGAAGTGATGCGCTGTTCCATCTCCTGAGGCTCAAGCCCCTGATACTTCCAGACCAGGCTGATAACCGGGATGTTGATGTCCGGAAAAATGTCCGTCGGCGTGCGCAGCAGCACCACCGGCGTCAGCAACACGATGACCAGCGCCATCACGATAAACGTGTAGGGTCTAGAGAGTGCTAATCGGACTATCCACATATCTTTATCAGTTCCAGTGAAACGATCTGCAGGCGCCGCCCAAGGACGTGATCCCCGTCAATTTGATCGGATACCTGTTTTCTTAGATTCGCGGGCACATTTATATGGGTACGCCGCCTCTTTTTGATGCGCGACTTCCGAGGTTCGAGCGCAACGCATCGCCTCGAGCCAGAACGCCCCGTAGTAAGATTGGCAATCGCAATGCCAATTGGATGCCACCCGGGAATTTGAACAAACCCCTATCTTCCCAAGTACTTGCGAAGAAAACAGTGCTCGATCGCCTGGCCATGTCTCATCGAATTGGATGCCCATATTTTGACGCTTGTTACATTGCGGGCGCACGCGGCATTGTTTTTGACTTTCACAGGTGGCGAGCCACCGAGCCCAAATAGCCGAATAACGCCTCTCCACAGCGGGGAGAGGAAGCCGCGCGTTCCCAATGGAAAGCAGGTAGGAGTTTCTCGACGAATTGGCAGCCGGCGCATGAGCGTCTCGCTGGCCGACCGAAAAGGGACTAGCTAGTCTCGGAAGATAAAATTCATGCGCAAGCCGCACACTTCGATCACATCCCCATCATTCAATCGCAACGGCCCGGTGATAGGCGCCCCGTTGACGACCGGCACTTTGTCGCCCGGCCCAACGTAATAGCCATCGTCGCGTTGATTGACCTGCGCCGCCAACTGCGGCTTAAACCAGCCCTTCAATTTCACGGTTGCCATCTTGGACTTGCCAATCACCGTGAGCTTGTTCGTAAGCACATATTCCTTCTGGTCGGTCTTCCCGCTCAGAACCACGAGCGTTGGCACCTTCAGGCGGCTCGCCGCAAACTGCGTGCGTTCACCCATCGCGGCGGCCTGCTGCAGCATGTCGCGTCGGGCTTTGGTGTCCAGCACCATCGTTTCGTTGATGCGCGGCGCGACGGCCCCCTTCTTCCCGGTGTCTCCCAGCGACGTCGTGTCACCGGAGGCGTCCACCTTGATGTGGTGTTTTCCCACCCAGATGGAATCGCCGTCGTGCAGCGTGGCCCGCTCTACGCGGAGGTCATTCACGAACGTCCCGTTGAGGCTGTCCAGGTCTTCCACCACCAGGCGCCCGGCCTCCACATACACGCGCGCGTGATAGTTCGACACCGCCAGGTTGTCGACGGGCAAGTCGTTGTCCGGCGAGCGCCCAATGCCCACAGGGCGGCTGCCAATAGGCACCTGTTTTACCAGTTTGTCCTCAAACATCAATGTGAGCTTCGCCATTTTACTTTCCTCCTGCCGAGCCATTCTTTCGTACTGCTCTACGGGGCCCGCGGCGTAGCCAGGAGAACCATCCCTTGGACTGTCCGCCGATATGCACCACCACCGCAGTTACGTTATCCGCGCCGCCTTGCTCGTTTGCCAATTGCACGAGCCTCTCGGCGGCCTTGGCCGGATCGGGTTCCGCCTGCAGCGTGCCCGCGATCTCCGGCTCCGTGACCATCCGCGTCAATCCATCCGAGCAAAGTAGCAACACGTCATTGGCAAAAAGCACGTGCTCCTCGGAGTCCACTTCTATCTCAGCGTGCGCTCCCAGCGCCCGCAACAACACGCTCTGCATATCGCTGCGCTCGGCTTCGGCCGGCGTCAGGATGCCGCGGCGCACCTGCTCGGCCACCAGGGAATGATCGCTGGTCAGCTGCTGCAAGGTGCCGCTGCGCAGAAGATAAGCCCGGCTGTCGCCAACATGCGCAATACTGAGCCTGGTCCCATCGATCCACGCCGCTGTCACCGTCGCTCCCATCCCTCGTTGCTCGGGATGCGCTTGCGCGGAATCGTAGATGCTCTTGTTTGCCAGGTGTACTGCGCTCGCCAGCCGCTTTGTTTTCTCGCTCCAGCCGGCCGGCATGTCGCCGAAAATGGTCATTGCCGGATCGTTTTCCGTCTCCTGGCAATGCTTTACGACCGTCTCCACGGCCAAGGCACTGGCGATTTCCCCGTGTGCTTCGCCGCCCATGCCATCCGACAGCACAAACAGGTTCAGCGGCTCCACGATCCGGAAGCAATCCTCATTGTTCGTGCGGACGCGCCCCACGTTCGTCACGCCGCCGCTTACAATTTCCACTGAGGCTCCTCCGGCTTTCTTGCGGGCCACCCCACACCCTGCCCACACCCATGCCCGGCAACCTGCTCCCACGCTAGCAGACCCCGCAACCCCGCGGTAGACACTGAACCCTACTAATTACTCACCTTTTGGCCACACAAGTGTCGCGCGACCTCGCGTACGCCACTCGTCCGTTAAGTTGTAGGGGCGCAGGATTCCTGTGCCCCAGCTTGCCCGGGCCGTTGAGCGATGCCCCTGACGTAATACGTTCCATTTTTCGCTACAATCCAAACATGTCCCGGCGCCGCATTCCCGCTGTGCTCGCATTTCTCTTCTTCGTCGCACCATTTATCAGTCTCTCCGCTCCTGCGCAGCAATCTCCGCCCCCCGCCTCCGCGGCCCGCATCCTCCTGCTCCCCCGCAAAATCGTTTCCGGCGAACACTCCACCCTCGCGGTCCTCGACGTAAACGGCCGCCTGACTCCCGGCGCACGCGTGGACTTTTCCAACGGGGATCGCGTCACCACCGACGCGACCGGTCGCGCGCTCTTCGTAGCTCCATTGAATCCAGGCGTAATCTCTGCGGTTCTCCCTGGGCACCCTGGTCGCGTCTATACCACCATCCTCAGTCCCACCGAGGTTGCCTCGCCTTCCATCGAAATTTCCGCCGCGCCGCGCGTCGCCTCCCTCAGCGATCGCTTCGAACTCTCAGGCCGCTCGTTCTGCGGCGACGCCGACGCCAACAAAGTCACCATCGCCGGCCTCCCCGCTATCGTCCTGGCCTCCTCGCCAACCTCGCTGGTCGTTCTGCCTCCCGCGGAACTCGACTCCGGCGATTCCTCGGTCGTCGTCAGTTGCGGCAAGAACGACTCCCCGCGCTTCTCGATCCGCTTCGTCGAACTGACCCTGGAGGCCAATTCTTCGCCCCTCGCGCCGGGCGACCATCGCACTCTAACCGTCCGCGTCCGCGGCACCACCGCGAAGATTGCTCTCGAAGCCCACAACCTCGCCCCGGACATTGCGGAACTCACCGGCGGAAATCCCGCACGCATCTCCAGCACCGGCGGAGAGAACAACACTGCCCAGCTTCAATTAACAGGCAAGCAGCGCGGCAGCTTCGTCGTCTCTATCCGCTTGCTCCCCACGCAGGCTCCTCCTCGCTGATGACCAAGAGCCATTCGAAATCTGGCCGATCTGGTCCGAACACGTCTTTCCTGTTGACATCGTGACCAAGAAGTCCGACGATGCGGCACACTATACTTCACCGTTGATACCTCTTTCGTATCTTAGAGTCGAGGACACAGGCGCCGCTGCTGCGAGCACGCCTTGCGTGGAGGGACGGCGTTAACTCGGCGAAATTCCGAGTTCCGGCAATTTCAAGCCTACTCAGCCGAAAGAGAGGCGCACGATGCTACATTGCTTGTTGAGCGCGGTCCCCGGAGTCGATCTATCTAAGGTCGACTTATCGAAAATTGTCCTGGCCATTGGGGGTCTCGGCACTGCCGCCTATGGGGTCGTGGACGCCACGAAGAGCTTTTGGGGTGGGGTTTCCAATCGCGGCTTTGGCGACATCAAGAAAATTGTTTCGAAACTAATTCCCGCGTCTTCGCAGAGGATCGATGCGACCTCGGCCGTTGCGCTTCGATCGGCTCTCGACACCCTATATGCCAACTGGATTAATGGGATGGCACTCACTGACCAAAAGTCCATCGCGAAATCGCTGATCAAACTTAATCTCAGAACCGATACCGCGCCTGACCTCGCCAAGGCCACCGGCCTAGACGCCAGTATACTCGGGAACGTTGCCACCAAGATCGGCCCTCCGGTACAACTGGACGCGAATGGCAATCCGGTGGCTCTCGGCCCGGTAGAGAGCGATGTGTTTGGCCGGTTCGACTTGGCCGTGAGCGCGCTCCTTGATCAGGGCTACCAGCGGGCCGACCAGCGCTACAGAAATAGCGCGAAGCTGGCCGCAGTGTTTGTGTCCATCGGTCTCGCGGTGGTGGGTTCCTACTATGTTTACGGGGATACCAAACACTTTGGCCTGGCGTTCGTCGCCGGGTTGTTAGCCACACCCCTGGCGCCGGTCGCCAAGGATCTTTCCTCCGCGATCCAGGCCGGCGCAAAGGTCGCCCAGGTCTTGAAGAGATAAATCGTGGCTCAGACTTACTTCATCGATGTGCGTGCTGACTCCACCGGCGGCAATCCTGTCGCCACCGTGGATGACATTGTGATTCGCACCGACGCGCAGCAGAATCCGAGTCCAACCCTTCCGCTGGATCCCGAACTCATCCAGGCCGTTCAGGGCAGGGATGTGCTGCTCGGCACCCACGGCTTCCACGTCGACCGGAGCCACGGCATCGAATATCTCACGTACTGGAGCAATTGGCTGCAACTCGACCCGAACGGCTTTTTTGTGGGTGTTTTGTGGCCTGGAGATTCCAAATGGCTTCACGGCATCGACTATCCCATTGAAGGCGACGAGGCGATCAGCAGCGGCAATTTACTGGCCCTGTATCTCATCGCAAAGTTTTCTGGCGCGGCCAGCCTATCATTTGCCTCTCACAGTTTGGGTGCTCGTGTGATGCTTCAGACCATCCGCAATCTCCCGCTCACCCCAAGGCTTGTTTCCCTCACGGTGATGGCGGCGGCTATCGACGATACCTGTCTTGTCGACGAGTATGCGGATGCCGCAGGCAAAATGACCAAGGTTTCCGTTCTGGCATCCAAGCGCGATGACGTTTTGGAGTGGCTTTTTCCTGCTGGAAATCTCGCGTCTGGAATTATTACCCGCGACGACCCCTATTGGCATGGAGCGCTCGGACGCTACGGACCCAATCCACCCAACCAGCCCTCGAAGTTATATGGAAGCCCGATCCTCCCGGATTTATGGAAATATGGCCACGGAAGCTATATCAACCTCAACGGGCAGTACGCGGGGCCGCCGACAGAGTCCGGCAAGTTCGGGCCTTTGCCCCTCGTCGTACCGCCCGCTGGTACGCCCATGCCGCCGGGAAAGAAAGCGCCGCCAGCGCCAGATCCCAATTGGCAACAAGCTTGGGCCGCCGGTTTTGTTTCCGGCCGCTTCAGCTGACTTCTTCTGAAACCCTTTTGTTGGCCGGCCTGCTGATTTTGGGAACGATCGCTACCTGGCCGGCCTGTGGCGATCCGCTTCGCGCCTCTCACAACGAAAAGCCGATTCTTAAGCCCTGCTGTTCGGTCTTGCCGGCGGGTCTGAACACCGCACTTCCAATCCGCAACCGCCGCTCGCTGGAAGAGCGCCCTGGATCACTCCACCCAGTGACCCGCATCACAGCGTTTGCCTTCCTATCTTCCCAGAATAATTGCGAAAGGCGGTGGTTCCCATGCAAACGACCAGCACAAGCGCACGCATTCAAATAAAGAACGTTCTGTTTGCCACGGACTTCTCACCCGCTGCCGATGCAGCCATACCCTACGTCAGGGAAATTGCTACCCGCTATGGTGCAAACCTGGTGACTCTGCATGTGAGGCCGCCGGTGCTAATGACGCCACCCGGCAGCTGGACCTCGACCGTAGAGGGTACGGCGATAGAGGAACAAACACAGCGTGAAGGGCTCCGTCTTGCCTTCTCGGATCTCCGTCCGACTGTTCTCTTTGAAGACGGGGACATCCACGCTGGCATCGCGGCGGCTGTCGAAAACCACAAGATCGATATGATCGTGGCAGGAACCCGAGGACGCTCCGGGGTGGAAAAGTTTTTTCTCGGTTCCACTGCCGAAGAAATCTTCAGGCACGCTTTCTGCCCGGTGTTGACCGTTGGCCCGAATTCACGAATCGCACCTGCCCGGACTGGACTTCGCGAAATCCTTTACGCAACGGACTTCAACCGGGGTCTGTCCGAAGCAGCTTCTTACGCGGTTTCTCTGGCTCAGGAGTTCCAGGCACGCCTTACCCTCATCCACGTTATTCCGGAGCGAAAGGCCGGCGAATTGGTCAGCGCGGCGCAGCTTGAGGCCGGTTGCAGGGAGTTGTTGCACAAACTCGTGCCTCCGGATGCGGAAGCTTGGTGCGAACCGGAGTTCGTCATCGAGCGAGGCGAAGTGGCGGAAAAGATTCTGACCGCTGCAAAGGACAGGAAGGCAGACCTGATCGTCCTGGGTGTGCACCCCGAGACTGGCTTCCCCGGTGCGGCGACGCATCTCCCGATCGCGACGGCGCACAAAGTTGTCTCCCACGCAATTTGCCCGGTTTTAACGGTTCGCGACAAATAGCAGGGGCGCGGCGACGAACGACGACGAATTCGGCTGTAAAGCTGTAAAGGAGGTTGCAATGATCCGGGAACATCAAGCTGCACCGCAAGAAACTCCCAAGGCTAATCCATCCGAGCCGATATCCCTGGCAAGAATCATGGTGGCAACCGATTTCTCGCCAACCTCGGACCGTGCTTTAGAGTACGCACTTTCTCTTGCCCGCCGTCACGGTTCGCGCGTCTATCTGGCGCACGTCATCACCGTCGATCCCATGACGGCCCCAGAACTTATGGATTCGTCGGAAGAGAAGCAACGGCTGCGTGCCAAGACTGCGTTCGAGGACATTGCCGCATCCGGCCGCGTGCTGGGCGTGCCCGTAGAGGTCCTGACCGAAAACGGCTCGATCTGGCCGACGCTCGAAGCCTTGGTCGAGAAATACGAAATTGAATTGCTGATTGTCGGCACCCATGGAGTGGGGGCCGTCCAGAAAGTCTTGATCGGTTCCACTGCGGAACAAATCTTCCGGAAGGCTCGAGTTCCCGTCCTCACGGTGGGTCCACGGGCCGACGAAGAACCCTTTTACGAAATGGAGCTCAAGAGCATTCTCTTCGCAACCGACTTTGGCCCAGGAGTTGACCGGGAAGCGGCTTACGCTTTCTTCTTGGCGCAGGAGCATAGGTCCAGGCTCACCCTGCTGCATGTTACGCACGGCAGGAATCCCGTCGGTGAAAGAGAGATGGAAGCGATTAAGGAAGAAATGCAGGAGTTGATCCCTGCGGGTGACTTGCACTGTCTACCCACCTTCCGGGTGGCGAATGGCCATCCTGTTGAGGAAATCCTGAAGGCCAGCCAAGAGGTAAGAGCGAATCTGGTCATAATCGGGGCCAAGCAGCGCAAAGGGCTTGCCGGTCACGTGCCGGCCTCGACGGCTTACAAGATCGTGTGTGGCGCGCGGTGCCCCGTGCTCACGATCCGATCGTAGCCGCATCGCATGCAAGGCAATTGGCTCCCTTCAGCTACCCGTTGACATGCGAAACCTCGCAAGCTTTTCCGCGCCGGCCGTTCTAAGGTTGACGCGGCTATTGCGACAATGCGGAGGTTCATGTGGGCCAGACCAACCCGTCAACAATGCTTCGAGATTCTGGATACTCCTATAGCTGGCAGCGACCAGGCAGGCAAAAAGAGATCAGCGCGGCCTTTCGAGGCTTCCTACTCCTCGGCTTGCTCCTAGTCTGCGCATCGGGCTCGTCCTCTACGATCAAACTCGCCCAACGGCAGGCCAGTCTGGATTCCGCCGGACAGGACCACGTAACCTGGGTGGCTCAAGCGTTGACGAGAATGGAGACCATCAAGCCAGGCCTGACGCGAAAGGATCTCCTCAAGGCTTTTGCAACCGAGGGCGGCCTGTCCACGGGCTTACAACGCACTTTCGTCAGTCGTGACTGTCCCTATTTTAAAGTGGATGTCGATTTCGAGCCGGTCGGTCGGCCCAGCCGCGACGCCGACGGCCGCGGGACTGTCGTTGAAGACGCTCGAGACATCATCCTCGGCATCTCCAGGCCGTATTTGCAATTCACGCACGCGGACTAACTCGCCGCGACTTCCCCTTTGGGGAATTTCCTGGCCAGCAATTCGAGGGCGCGGTCGAGGGTTTGCCGCTTCTTCCAGAAATCCTTCCACAAATCGCCGGCATCCTTGATTCGCTGGTCGAAATTCCTCAGCGTCCACGTTTCTGGCGTGATCTTTATGGTGAGTTCCTCGGGAGCCAGCGGCGTCGAGACTGGAGCTTGGGGTTCTGCCCTCACCGAATAGGCGCAAGCCAGCGGTTTGCCGCTCGCATTTTGTAGCGCGTCGATCAGGATGTGTCCCTTCGGTCGCTTGCTTACCGTGCGCTCGAACGTCGTGAGCTTCGGATTCTCCGCCGCCACCAGCCGCCCCACAACTTCCGCGAATGTGCGTGTCTGTTCGTAGGTGTACCGCGGTTCCAGCGGCACGAAGATGTGGAATCCTGACGCTCCCGATGTCTTCAAGAAACACTGCATGCGAATCGACTTCAGCATGGCGTGAATTTCGCGCGCGATGCGCATGACGTCCGAAAATGGTGTTCCGGGCGTCGGATCCAGGTCGAAGAAAACGTAATCGGGGTTGTCCTGACTTTCCGCGCGGCTCGACCATGGGTTGTGATCGATGCAGCCCAGATTGGTCAGGTACAACAGTGCCGCGCGCGTGTTCGCAAGGATGTACTGCATCTCGCCGCCGCGCTCCTCGGACTCCACCGTTGCCGTGCCGATCCAATCCGGAAGAAACGAAGGCGCCTCTTTCTGAAAAAACGCCTTGCCCCCGACTCCGTCCGGATACCGCCGCAACACCATGGGCCGGTCCTTCAAGAACGGCAGAATATATTCCGCCATACGGTAGTAGTAAGCCAGCAGATCGCGCTTCTTCAGACCAATCTCGGGGAAATAAATCTTGTTCAGGTGCGTTAAATGAACTCGATGCCCGTCCGACTCCACGTCCATCGTTTCCAAGCGCCCGGTTCGTAATTCCTTTTCGTCATCGCTGGCCGTCTTCATGGAGGCAGACCGGCTCGAAGGCGCCACACGCGGTTGCGGGATCGATTTCGTCGCCGTCACTTTCGTCGCTGTGACGTTCGCCATATTGTTTTCCGGCTCCACTGTTTCCGAGGCATCGGCTTCTGCGCTGGCTGTTTTCGTGGTCTCGGCTTTTGTTGCCTTTGTTTTTGGCGCCTTTCCCTTCACCGCTCGCGTTCTTGGCGATTCGGTTTCTGCCACTTCTTCCGCCGGCGCAGGTTTGGCATCCTCGAACGTGCAATCCTGTGGTGTACGGTCGTTTCGCAAAGACACGAACACGGGCGCTCGCAAGTGGTCGTCCATGGTCCAATTTGCATACTTCACCCGCGCCACTAATTCCGGTTTAAGCCAATCCACCTTTTCGCGAAGTACCGGTGCCTTTGCAAAAGGGCACCTGGAAGTCCGCAATTCCTCCAGCCGGTCGAAAATCGACTGTTGCTTCCCCTCATCGAATCCGGTCCCAACGCTGCCGATAAACTTCAACTCGCGCTTGTCATAAAGACCCAGCACCAGCGCTCCAAAATATTTCCGGCTTCCACGTCCCTCTGTATAACCGGCGATGACCGCGTCCAATTCGTTCACGATCTTCAACTTGAGCCACGAGGAGGTCCGCGTGCCGGAATACTTGCTGTCCCTGATCTTTGCAATAATTCCTTCCAGGCCTTTCCCGCGCGCAGCCTCAAACAGCGCTTCACCTTTCTCCTCAATGTGCCCCGAATAATGAACTCTCTCGTTGCCGGTCAAAGCTTTTTGCAGCAATTCCTTCCGTTCCACGAGCGGCGACTTCCGCAGATCGAAACCATCTGCATACATCAGATCGAACGCGTAATAATCCAGCGGTACGGACTGCATTAATTTTTGCGAAGGATTCTGTACGCCCAGCCGATTCTGCAATCTATGAAAATTGCTCCGCCCGTCTTTGTCGAGCGTGACGATTTCTCCGTCCACAATCGCATTCTTGACGCGAAACTTCGCCGCCAGGTCCTTGAATTCCGGATACTCGCCGGTCACATCTCGCCCAGATCGCGCCCACAGCGTAGTCCGCCCATCTTTGATCTCGGCGACAGCGCGAACTCCATCCCATTTAATTTCAAAAACCCAATTCGGATCGGAGAATGCTTTCTCTTTCAGTTCCGCCAGGGTCGGGCGCACACCGCCCGGCATTTTCGGCATCGGCGCTTCGACTGCGCCCGTCAGCTCGGAAGGGTCCACGACGCGCCGTTCGTGCGATGCCGGACGCCCTTCGGCGATGTCCTCCAGCGTTCGCCCGCTGACCACCGATTCGCCGTGCTGCTCCGCGTCCCATTTCGCATCCGCGAAAGAATCGCGATGCTTGATCAGCAGCCATTCATTCTTCGTTCTTGGCTTGCGCAAGCGTACGATCACGAAGCTTCCGCGCAATTTCTCGCCGTTCAGCGTAAATTTCAATTCGCCCCGCGCCAACTGATCACGCGTGCTCAGATCTCCTTCCGGCGCGTAAGTCCCCTGATCCCAGATAATGACCTCGCCGCCGCCATATTCACCTTTGGGAATCGCTCCTTCGAATTTTCGGTACTCAAACGGATGATCCTCAACTTGCACCGCGAGTCGTTTGTCGCCGGGATTCATCGACGGCCCTTTCGGTACCGCCCACGATTTCAAAACGCCGTCGACTTCCAGTCGCAAGTCGTAGTGCAGCCGCGTAGCCGCGTGCTTCTGCACCACAAAAACGCGATCGCCGGACCCGCGAACGCCGCCCGCAGGTTCCGAAGTCTTGTCGAAGTGCCGTTTCTTCCGATATTCGTTCAGCATGCAGGTGAACGGCTCTTAAACGGCCGCCGATTGGATGCAGCAATGTAGTGGCGGGTCTTTAGACCCGTCAACCGTAAAAAAAGACGAAGCCGCTGGCGGCCAGTGCCGCCAGCGGCTTCGCGACAGTCCAGGTTGTAAACCGCGTTAGCGCGGCTTGTGTTCTTCGTTGCGTTCCTGCACCGGCTTGTCGGTGCGGGCGTTGTGCTTGTCGTTGTAGATCTGCTTGCTCGCGGCGTTCTGCTGGTGGTTGACTTGCGCCTTCTCCTGAGGCGTCAGCTTGCCGCCGTTGGCCGCGCGGTCGTTGTGCACTTCGTTGCTGATGTGCGCTTCTTTATTTTCCAGGTGGCTGGTTTCGCCCGGGGTCAATTGGCCGGACTTCACGCCTTGAGCGATGCGCGCCTGCTGGTTAGCTTCGCGCGCGTTCACGCGGCTCATCGCTGCCGTCGCCGGCCGGCCGTGATTTTCGGACGCGAAGTTTGCGCGGTTGGTGCTCGCCATATGCTGGTTCGAAATCTGTGCCGACGTGGGTTGAATGTGAGACTCGCGGCTTGCGGCGATCTCTGCCTGGTTCGGCTGCGCCGCGATGCCGCCCGGTCCGCCGTTGAAGGCGGCGCGGTTGGTGTTGTTCACGATGACGGTCTTGTTGACGTAGACGTTGCGCACCACGGTGGTGTTCACGTTCACGACAGCGGTGTTGTACGCGAACCGTCCGCCGCGCCATTCACCGCCGACGAAGCCGACACCGCCATAACCGAATCCGTAGTTAACTCCGCCGTAGAAGCCGATGTGCGGTCCCCAGTAGCCAGCGTGCCAGGCATAGATTCCGCCGCCCCAGCCCCAATAGCCGGGAGTCCAGAGCACGCCCACTCGCGGTGGCGCTATCCAAACGCCGGGCACCCAGTAATAGCCTGCATCACCGTAAGCCCAATAGCCGGGCGTCCAAAGATAGCCTTCCACCGGGCAGGCCGGCTGCACGTACACCGGAATGGCAGGTGGCGCGATGCGGATGGAAATCCCCACCGCGATTTGCGCCTTGGCGGGCGTTGGAGCCAGAGAAACCAAACCGATAAATAAGGCCAGGAATAAAGTACGAAGTGAAATTATTTTGTGCACCACAGGATCCTCCCCAAAGGGTCCCTTGCGCCCCGTCGGTTAGGTTCGGGGGCCTCAATGAACCGACATTTTCAGTTTGCCGGCTGTATTACCGATTCTCCGGCCTCTGGTATAGGAACCCCAGTTTGCGCCCAGTGTTTCGGCGTGTCGTACGATTTACCGCGACGGGTGTTCTATGCGTCATTACCTAAACGGCTCATTCAGAAGGCCTTATGGCCATTAGGACAGGTGCCAGCCGGGCCGTTTCTGGAGGCAAACCGGGGCTTCTTGATAGTGTGAGGACGCGATTTTGCTCGCAGGGCTACTTGCCCAGCTTCAAAACGTAGACGCGATAGTCTTCGCCGGTGCCGAACCAATTCTTGTAGGTCTTACCCATGCGCGCGCCGAATTTCTTGTTCAGCGCCTGGCTGGCTCCCGGGCGAGCGTGCCCGTAGATGCGCTTGAAATCGCGAGAAACGCGGCCGATGAAGGCGGCCTTCAAAATGGCGCCGTAACCCTTGCTCTGATACTTCCCCAGGATGGTGTTCGAGTAGCAATAAACCGCGTCGGGATCGCGGGGAAATCCCGGCATTTCTTCCTTGGCGCCCCAAGGCACGCCGTAAGTCTCGCCGACGAGCTTGCCGTCCTCCAGCATCCAGATAGTGATCGCGGATTTCAGCAGCTCGCGTTTTTCCGGCAAGGTAAGCCGGAGATTCGGATGATATTCCCGCTCGAACGCCATGGTGCGCTCGAGGGGGTAGTGGAAGCGAAACGTGATGGCCACGAGTGGAGATCCTTTGCGCGATGTGCGCGGAATTATCCAGCGTTCGCATGCCCGCGGCAAGAGCGGCGTGCGGACTCATGGGCCACCATCCCACAGGCGCTTTACGTTTTTGCGGAGTGGCGCTGGCGAGCGGACTTGACCAGCACCATCAGGTTTATACCCAGGGAAATTCCCATGAGCAGGCCGGATATCCCCTGGAGCCAATCGCGTTGCGGGCCAGCGGCCGGGTGAACGAAGAGGAATAGTAACAAGCTGGCGGCGAGACAAAGGGTGGCAAAAGGCACCCACGCTTTCGGGTTTTTCGATCGATTGGGTGAGTTCATGGTTTTATCTCCTTCGGATTTAGTCGGTCAGCCAATACCAGATCATCACCGCCATCTTGACGGTGACTATGGTGAGGGCTACTGCAAGAAGGTCCCAGCTCCAGAGATGGTTGACGTAGAAGCGGTAGGCGAACAGGCAGCAGGCGAAGACGCCGCCGACGATTCCGGCGAGGCTAGTGGCCCGGAGACGGCGGTTCAGGAAACGCTCGTCGATGGCGCGGCTTAGGATGGGGATGTTCATGATTGGGTCTCCTTCCTTTCGATTTGTAGGGTGAAGATTTCGTCAGTGGGGCAGCCGAATATCTTGGCGAACATGAGGGCCAGCTGGAGGCTGGGGACGTAGCGGTCGCGCTCGATGGAGTTGATGCTCTGGCGGGAGACGCCCGCGGCCTGAGCAAGTTGATCCTGGGTCCACCCGCGACTAGTGCGGAGGTCCTTGACCCGGTTGCGAATGGTAGGCGCCATGTAAAGTAAGCTTTCCATTTCATTGTAGGGTCACAGCAGGAGGATGTCAAGTCGGCTTGTCATTAGATTTCGGCCGCGCACAACCGAGGACCGATTTGCCACAGGGGCACTGAGACACAGAGGAACAGGAGACAGAGGAACGGGAAGGCTCTTTTAAAGAGTTGCCATTAGGGTGCATGACGGCAATCGCACCAATGTGTATACTTGACGTATATACATTCGGGAGGTTGACGATGGCTACGGCGCGAGTATTCAAATCGGGGAACAGCCAGGCGGTACGGCTGCCGAAACAGTTTCGAGTGAAGAGCAAGGAGCTGGAGATTTCGCGGCGGGGCGACGAGATCGTCTTGCGGGAAAAGAAGGGAAGCATGCTGCGGGCGTTTGAGATCTTGGCGGGACTTCCCAAGGATTTTGTGGTGCGGGGGCGCGGCAAGGACAAGCCTCAGAAGCGCAAGGGCCTTTAAATGGGGGTTCAGTATCTGCTCGATACCGACATCTGCATTTATATCCATCGGAACCGGCCCGAGCGAGTGGCGCGACGATTCGCTTCGGTAGCGGCTGGAGAATTGGCGATTTCGGTGATCACCTTCGGCGAATTGCTCTGCGGCGCGCTGAAGAACGCGCAGACCGCTATGATTTTAAGGCAATTGAATGAGTTCGTTGTATTTGCTCCAGTGCTGGCGCTGCCGGCCCGAGCGGCCGAGTTTTACGGAACGATTCGAGCCGAACTGGAAGGGTCCGGCACGGTGATTGACAACAATGATATGTGGATTGCGGCGCATGCCAAGGCGGAGGGGTTAACACTGGTTACGAACAACGAGAAGGAGTTTCGGCGGGTGCGGGGTTTGAGGGTGCAGAACTGGGTGTTGTAAGCGCAATCACTCTGTTGGGGCAGAAAGGCGATATTATTATGCAAGGAAGGCGCCGGCTTTGACTGCTGTTCGTGATGGGAGTGGTGCACATGAATATTCACTTGCGGCCTGAAGTGGAAGAGATGATTCGCCAGGATGTACGGCGTGGGCCTTACCAGAGCGTCGATGAGTTCGTAGAGCAGGCGGTTTCGATGCTTCATGAACAGGAAGCGTGGCTGGCGGATCATGCCAGCGAGATCAGGGCGAAGATCGAAGAAGGCTATGCGGCTGCACAACGGGGCGAGTTGATTGACGCCGAAGAAGTCCGCTCCAAAATGCAGGAGCTAAAAAAAGAGTGGATCGAGAATCGCCGGAATGAGCAGGTATGAGTTAACGCCGCAGGCGGTAAGGGATCTCTTCGAGATTTGGAGCTATATCGCCAGCGATGATCTTGAGGCAGCGAGCCGCGTCGAAGAGGCAATCTCTGCCGGTTGCGCTCTGTTGGCCGACAGTCCGTTGGCGGGTCGCGTTCGAGAGGATCTGACACCTCTGCCGTTGCGTTTTTGGCTGGTGCAACCGTATCGGAATTACTGGATCGTGTACGATCCGGCGACGAGCCCGCTGCGAATCGTAAGGATTGTTCATGGAGCGCGAAGCATTCCGTCCGTCGTGAAGTGATGCGGAGAAGCCCAACTTTTGCAAAGAGTGCAAATGACGGGCGAATCCGTCCGCGGAGAATCTGCTGTGACAGATGATGTGATAGAGAGCTCGGTCAAGTTATCTGAACTGGACAAGGCGACGTCCGATGCCTGCACGCGTTCAGGGACATTTATTCTGCTATTGGCGGTGCTGCTTTTATTGCTCGCTGCATTTTGGACAAAGCGGGAAAAAACGGAAGCTCTCGCGTCTTACGTTAACGGTAGAAATAATCTAGCGCTCTACGTAGACATCTTGGAGAACGACGAGATCTGGCAGAGGTACAAGGGTGTCCATCCAGATGCCGACTCAATGCCACTCGCCCAGCTCCTCAACGAGCGCGCAGTAATATCTAAATCTTCGAGCACGATCTCAAGTAATGCTCCTAAGCCCGACAGCGCTTCGAGTGCAAAGCCCGAGGATTCCAAATCTAATCGCCACGTGCCGAACCCTCCACAAAATCTGACGGCTACATTTGCTGCTTCCTTAGAGCTGTACGAGGTCCCCCACATTGTAGAGTTTCTCGGCGATCTCAATAACGGTGGAGTGCTATCTCGCGCTCGACAAGTATCCAATTTCTTTGACTACTCGATTGTAAAGTGGGTTAACCGTCGCGGTGTTTTTATGTATGCGAACGCAGTTACCGGAGTTTGCACGACGTCCGTACTAGAAGTTCCGGAACGAGCGGACAGGTCACCATACTTTGTCCCCCGGATTGACAGCCAAGCGATGCTGAATTGCTTAACCCTACGGGACGTGCGCGAACTGGCAAAATTCGAGGCACCCGTCATGTCGAACCCGATCCAATTGGGGGAACGCATCGCGCCCGAGGTCGATCTCACTCCGGGCTCGTTGCCGCGAGATCCTCTCATGGCCAGCATTGTTACCCAGGTACTCTTGCTGTTCGTCCTGGGATATTTCGCGGGCTTCGCAGGTGAAGCGGCGTCCTTGGATGCCTTTCCGGCGAAGGGCACTCTTTTCGGAGCATTCCACAGGACACGTTGGGCACTCCTCATCTTCGGCCTGGCTCTTTGGACACCCACTATTTCGGCGATCGCCATGACTATTGCGTCTGGGAAGTGGGGCTTGGTCCCTTGTCTATTTCCCATCGTCTTTATCACTTTTGCTATTCAGCGCACTCTGAACCGGAAGTCCTATTTCGCGCTACTCTCGGAATACATTACGCGGGTCGCCTCTCGGGTGAAGATATTTTCGGCGATAATCAATAAAACGCGGACACTTGAAGGCGAACTTGTCGATCGGCAGAAGATCGATCGGGTGATATAGAGTTAGGTGTCTAATTGAAAGCGGGAGTGACATTGATGGCTACTGCGGAGACGACTTTGCGAGTGGGCGAATTTGTTAATGAGCCGTTTGTCGATTTCTCCAAACCTGAGAATCGGGCGGCTATGGAGGCAGCGCTCGCGAAAGTGGCGACGGAGTTTGGGCGCGAGTACCCCATGTATATCGGCGGGGAGAAGGTTTATACGACGGCGAAGATGACTTCCACCAATCCTTCGCATCCTTCGCAGGTGATTGGGGTGTTTCAGGCGGCGAACGCGGCGCATGCCAATGCCGCGGTTTTGGCGGCTACTAAGGCGTTTGAGGCTTGGAAGCGGGTGCCTGCGGAACAGCGCGTCGAGTGTTTGTTTCGGGCGGCGCGGATAATTCGGGAGCGAAAATTCGAGATTTCGGCTTTGATTTGTTATGAGGTGGGAAAGTCGTGGGCGGAGGCGGACGGGGATACCGCGGAGACGATCGATTTTCTGGAGTATTACGGCCGGGAGATGTTGCGGTTGGCGGGACCGCAGTCGGTTACGCCGCAAGCTGGCGAGAAGAATTTCATGGTGTACATCCCGCTAGGGGTCGGGGCGGCAATTCCGCCTTGGAATTTTCCGGCGGCGATTGCCACCGGGATGACGGCGGCGGCTTTGGTTACCGGGAACACCGTGATTCTGAAGCCTTCGGAGGAGTCACCTGCCGTGGCCGCGAAGATGGTAGAGATTTTGTATGAGGCTGGGATTCCCAAGGATGCGCTGAACTTTTTGACTGGGGCGGGCGAAATTGTAGGGGAAGCTTTGGTGAAGCATCCGAAGACGCGTTTCATCACGTTTACGGGGTCGAAGGAAGTGGGGCTGTTGATCAGCGAGGCGGCGGGGAAGAAAGTGCCGGGGCAGATCTGGATCAAGCGCACCGTGCTGGAGATGGGTGGCAAGGACGCCACCATTGTGGACGAAGAAGCAGACATCGACGCAGCGGTGGAAGGCGTGGCGCAGGCGGCGTTTGGGTATCAGGGGCAGAAATGTTCGGCGTGTTCGCGCGCGATCGTCTCAGAAAAGGTTTATGACTCATTCGTGCAGAAGATTACCGAGCGAGCCAAGAAAGTGACTGTGGGGCCGAGCGAGTTGCCGGGAAATTATATGGGGCCGGTGGTCAGCAAGACGGCGCTAGAGACGGTGCTTGGATATATTGATGTGGGGAGAAAAGAGGGGCGAGTTGTGGTGGGCGGGGATCGGGCGCCTGGCGATGGCTATTTTGTGCAAGCTACGGTGATTGCGGATGTCGATTCGAAGGCGCGGATCGCGCAGGAAGAAATCTTCGGCCCGGTGCTGGCGGTAATCAAGGCCAAGGATTTCGATCACGCGTTGGAGATTGCCAATGGTACGGAATTTGGATTGACCGGCGGTGTCTATTCGCGGAATGCCGAGAAATTGGAAAAGGCTCGGGATGCGTTTTACGTCGGGAACCTTTATTTGAATCGGAAATGTACCGGCGCGATGGTGGGAGCGCATCCGTTCGGAGGATTTAATATGTCGGGGACGGATTCAAAGACGGGCGGACCGGACTATTTGCTCTTGTTCATGCAAGGGAAGAGCATCGCGGAAAAAATCTGAAGTAATGAAGTAAAGATGTAATGAAGTAATGAAAAGAAACAAGCGTGCCGTCTTAATTGTTGTCCTGCCGACGGCGTTTGGTCCGTCTGATACTTTCCTTGCTTCCTTACTTCTCTACATCGTTACTTCGGCTTTTCTTCCTGCGGCGAACTTCATTACGCGGTAGATGGGGTAGCTGGCGATTAGCATGTAGAGGGCTAGCGGCGCGTTGTCGCGATCGGTCGCAATCGAGCCAATCAGGAAGAGAATCGAGCCGATGAGCGCTATGGCCGTGGTGTACGGGTAGCCCCACGCGCGATAGGGGCGCGGCATGTCTGGTTCTTTCTTGCGCAGGATGAAAAGTGACGCGTAGGTGAGCGTGTAGTTGGCTACGAAGAAGAAGGAAAGCATGGCGATGACACGCTCGAACGAGCCGAGCACGAAGAGAATCGCGATCAGGGTGCTGAGCAACAGCGCAAAGGCGGGCGTGCCGCCGTTGTTCACGGTGGCGGCGCGGCGGAAAAACAGGCCGTCGAAGCTCATGCGGTAAAGAATTCTGGAACAGAAAAGCTGGTTGGCGTTGATGCAGCTGAACAGCGAAACGATCATGATGGAGCGGATGATGGGGTCGCCGTAGTGGCCGAAGACGCGCTGCACCGCGACGCCCAGCGAAAAAATATTCCCCGCGATCTCGCTCATCGGCAAAACATAAAGCACGGCGGCGTTGATAAGCAGATAAATGCCCATGACGGTGAAAACGCTGCCGAAGATGGCGCGTGGAACGTCGCGGCCGGGATTCTTGACCTCTTCGCCGAAGTAGACGATGCCGTCCCAGCCGTCCACGGTGTACAAGACCGCTTGCAGCGCGAGCATTACCGCGATGGCCAGCGGCCAGCCAGATTGCAGGGCCGGGGCGGCGGCGAGATTGGGAGCGGCGGCTCTCGCGTGCCCGCCAAAAAGGAAGCAGGCGATCACCACCACCAGGAAGGCGGTCGTCTTTAGCGCCGCGGTGAGGAGTTGCGTGCTACTGCCCCAGCGGACACCGCGCCACTGCAAAACAAAAAACGCGAGCACCACGAAGACGGCGATGGATTTGACGTGTCCGGCAAGGGGCGCAAAGAGCGCCCCGCTGTACTCGGCAACCACAATGGCGACGACGGCCGAGGTGCCGCAACTGGAGAGCCAGTCGCTCCAGCCGACGATGAAGCCGGCGTAGTCGCCGATGGCGCGCCGAGAGAAATTGTATTGGCCGCCGCTGCGGGGGATGGCGGCGCCGAGTTCGGCCATGGAGGAGGCGCCCACGAGCGCGTAGAGTCCGCCTACGACCCAGACGCCGAAAAAGAGGTAGATGTTGGGGAGCCACTGCGCGATGTCACCGGGGGCGCGAACGATGCCGGCGGCGATGGTGTTGCCTACCGCGGCAGCGATGCCGAACCACATGCCCAGGATTTTGAGGAGGCCGCCGCGGGAACGCGCGGAGGTCGATGTGGCACCCGGGAGCGGCGAGCCTAATGGCGGAGTGTCGGCGGTGGTGTTGGACGCGTCGATTATGTTAGACAATGGGGTCTCAGGGGAGCTTGCGGTGACGCCGCCATAATAGTGGCGGTGCAGGAAAATGCAAGCTGGAAGTCTTGGCAGCGATCAAGTTCGATGGCGGAGATGTGGAGAAGACGCACACGGTGAAAGCAGAGATATCAACGCGCATCATTGCGGAGACGATTGCCGACCCGGCCGATGTGTCGGTGGTGATTCCTTGCTTAAATGAGGCGAAGTCAATTGGCATTTGCGTGGCGAAGGCGATGGACGCGTTTCGCGCTGCAGGAC
>JBEKWY010000029.1:0-42504 GCA_049512575.1 Candidatus Acidiferrum sp. | reverse complement strand
GAGTCCACCGCGCGCCTGACGATCGCCGTTGCGAAAAGGAAAATGCTCGCCGCGCGCATACCGCGCCAGACTCCTTACGTCGATACCACCATGTATGTGAGCTGGAACGCCATGTTCGTCTCCGCGTATCTGGATGCCGCGCGGGTCCTGGATGGCGGCTTCGGAAGCAATTGCCGCACGTTCGCCCTGAAAACGCTGGACCGCATGTTGCGCGAAGTTTGGAGCGAGTCGCGCGGGTTCGGCCACCGCCTGGGCGGCCCCGCACTGGAAGGCTCGCTTGACGACCAGGTATTCGGGGTTATCGCGTTGCTCGACGCTTATGAAGCCACCCTGGAGCCGCGCTACTTCGAAGCCGCGAAACGTACCATGGACCTGGCCATCGAGCGTTACGCGGATGCCGAAGGCGGCGGTTTTTTCGATCGCCCGTTCGACGCCGCGCCGATGGGCGGCCTCGAAGTTCGGCGCAAACCCTTCCAGGATTCGCCTACACCCGGCGCCAATTCCGCCGCGGCCATCGCGCTGACTCGCATGCACGCGTTCACCGGCGAAGAACGCTATCGCGCCTTCGCGCAGAAAACGCTGGAAGCCTTTGCGGGAATCGCACCGCAGTACGGTCTTTTCGCCGCGACCTACGGCCTTGCAGCCACGCTGTTCACGCATCATCCGCTGCAGATCGTCGTCACTGGCCGCGCCGACGACCCCGCCGCGCAAGCGCTAGAAGCCGCCGCGCACCGCGTCTACCGTCTGGGTAAGTCGGTGCTGCGGGTGACGCCGGGCGCATCGCTCGCCAACTTCGCCGGCGCGCTGAAAGAAACGCTCCCGCATCTTCCAGCCGACAAAGCCGCAGCCCTGGTCTGCGCAGGCCAGACTTGTCTTCCGCCGACCAGCGATCCGTCCCAGCTCACCGCGCTGCTGGAAAACGGCGCCGCGAGCGCAACCGCGGCCGCCAACTAAGGCTTCTTCAACATCCGCCGAGCCTCGAATGAAGTGCCTATTTCGTGCGGCTTAGACTGTATGTTTGCGAAAACGATTCGTCGTCCGCGGCATGTTCCAGGGCAAACTTTCTCAGGTCTTCCGTGGCCGCCGAGATCACCGGTCCGTCGGGCGTTCGAGCAAAAGCCAGAGACAACTTTCCCGCGCTGCCTTGTTTCGCGACCCACTCGTCATCCAGGAAATCGATGCGCACAGCCTCTTTTTCCAAGTGGATGCGGCCGAATATGTGAGTCTCGATGGCGGGGAATAGAATCTCGGCAAACTTTCGTTTGTCTGGGTCGGGGCTTCCGAAATCGATGAATAGAAAACTACCTAGGCTGCACAAGTGAGCGTTGGACGCGAGATTCATTCCTTTCTTATCGAAATCGAACAAAGTCACATCGTAGCTGGTGCCCTCCTGGCTTCGCCCGAAGACGATGCGTGCGGATTCTTCTCCAGGCGTGAACTTTGCCCCGCTTTGAATGCGCCATTCTCCAAGCAATCTTTCGTCGATATTTTTGTCGCTCGTCGTAAACAGGGGAAACAGCGAATTTTCAGGCGCACAGCCCGCCAACAGAAAAGCAACAACGGCCGCCGCCACGAGGGTCACGATTTTCGGCATGACAGTCTCCAAAAAAGAAAAACCGGAGGAAATGGAAGATTCACTTTTCCCGGCTTCACTATATTTAGCTACAATTTGGGTGCTCCTACTTCTTCGGCCGCGATTCAGGTGGGACCAGGCCGGCCACCCGGTAGTACACCACCAGCTGCCCGTAGTGTTCGCCGGAATGCTCGATCAGGCCGTAGGCGAAATCGATCACCGGTGTCTGCTGCTTGCTGTCCGGGTCGGTCACCAGGTCGCTCATGCCCTTGTCGCCCTTCGCTTTGATTTCCGCCGAGCCGTCGGCCACGCACTTTTTCACGAACGCCACTACCTGCGCCTTCGTTTTCAGGTCGTCGCGCTTGGGATCGTCGGGATAGCGCGGCTTCTTTCCTTCCGCTAGATCCGTGAAGTAGTACATCGATCCGGCCGCGTGGATCAGTTGCGCCGCGAACGATCGTTCTTCCGGCACCGGCTTGAACTCATATTTGTCTTCGGGAAAATCCTCCGCCATCGCGATCAGCTTGCGTCCGATGTCGTTCCACTGCGCCAGCAACGCCGCTGACGCGCTTGGCGCAGCGTTCGGTGCATCGCTGCTACCGGCCGCCGCTCCCCGAGCGGACGACAGGGAAACTCCAAGGCCCGCGGCCAATACCAGCGCCGCAATCGACAGCACTTTTCGCATGTTTCTCTCCTTGAATTTGCTCGCTTTAAACTGTTTGGGTCTGGCACGCGGGACTCACCCAAACCATGACCTGACGCGCGTGCCGAACTATTCGGTTCTGACGTGGCGGGGGACCAAATGGCTTTCTGAAGGCGATGCGGACACCGATCCCCCACCGGGCGTCCATCTTACTGGCGAAATGGGTTCTGGTCACGCGATTGCCCTATAAGCGGCCCCGGCGAGCTCGGTATTCCGCACTCAGCCCACCCACATGGTAAACTTAGGGGTGATTAGAACAGCGAGCATCCTGTGAACTGGGGCTGGCTTTTGCTGCGGATCGTGCTGGGTTTGACGATCCTGACTACAGTCTTCCTTTCCCAGCGGTTTTGGTATCGCGCGATCTGGCGCACCACCGCGCGTTGGCGCTCGGGTTGGCTGCGCATTGCTGCGCGGCTTCTGTATTGCTTCGCGCTTGTACTCGTTCTTCTTGCCGTCGCGAGCGGCTTTCACATGGGCCGCCACGGCCACCTGAAGCAGCGCGACGCCGTACTCGCCATCTTTTCGGGACTGTGGTTGTCCAGCGCCTTTTTTGCCTTCTTGTTTGTAGCACTCGTTCACGGCGTGGAGCGCGTTTGGAACTGGCTCCGGCTGGACCTGCGCGCCAAGCTTGCGGCCAGGGCGCCACTACCTTCTTCGCATTCGCCGGTCGAGCGGCTTGCCGACCCTTCGCGCCGCTACTTTTTCCGCACGGCCAGCGTGCTCGCCGGCGCAACTCCATTTTTCAGCTGCATGTATGGATTTGCCGCCGAGCGCCTCAACTACCAGGTTCGCCGCATCGAGATTCCCATGGCCAACTTGCCGCCCGCGCTGGACGGCATGCAGATCGCACAGATAAGCGACATCCATTTGAGCGGGTATATGAGCCGCACCGACGTGCGCCGCGCCGTGGACATGACCAACGACCTGGGCGCCGACCTCACCGTGGTCACCGGCGACTTCATTACGGGCTCCTCCGACCCCATCGCGGACTGCATCGAGGAAGTCAGCCGCCTGCACGCGCCGCTGGGCGTCTGGGGCTGCAACGGCAACCACGAGATTTACGCCAAGGCGGAAGATGCCGCGCAGCAGCTCTTCGCGCAATTCGGGATGAAGCTGCTGCGTCAGGAAAATGCGCAGCTCACGTTTCGCGGCGCGCAATTCAATTTGATTGGCGTCGATTACCAGAGGGAACGCAGCATCGAAGGCCATCGCACGCCAATGCTCGCGAATATGGATGCCCTCATCCGGCGCGACCTTCCGAACATCCTGTTGTCGCACAATCCGAACACCTTCAACCGCGCGGCCGAGCTCGGCATCGAGCTGTCGCTGGGAGGGCATACGCACGGTGGCCAGATCCAGGTGGAAATCCTCGACCATCGCCTGACGCCCGCGCGCTTCATTTCCGACTACATTGCCGGATTGTTCCAGCGGCCGCTGTTCAAGCCCTCCGGTGAAATTCTCGTGAGCCGCGAGCCGGACGTCCCCACTTCGCATCCGCACCCACAAGCAGCCCGCCTGTACGTCAATCGAGGCCTCGGCACTGTTGGAGCACCAGTTCGCCTCGGCGTGCCCCCGGAAATCTCTCTCATCGTCTTGCGCCGAGCCTGAGCCGATCTCTTTTCGAATTCGGTCCTCGTGATGTAGGGCAAACCCGCTCCACGGCAGCCTGTTTTTTCCTCCTTCCTTCAACGTACTAGTAGGTGCCTCTGCTAGACTGGGTGGAATTGGCTGAGCAAATATCGAATAGAGGTGCTCTCGATGGAAATGGCGCGCGTGATCCTGTTTACCGGACAGATCGATAAAATGAGCAAATTCTACGGAGAAGTGCTTGGCCTAAACCAAGTCACGAGTGAAAAAGGATGGCGGGAGTTCGCGGCAGGTGGCGCACGGATCGCACTACATTCCGGCCCGTCGTCGCCTGGCCGCAAGGGTCCGAAGATCGTGTTCCACGCCAAGGACGTCGCCGCTCTGCGGGAAACGCTGGTGAAACGGGGCGCCAGCTTCGGCAAGGTCCGGCAGGGAGAAGTGTTTTGCCTCTGCGACGGCAAAGACCCGGACGGCAATCCCATTCAGTTGTCCGACCGCTGAAACTCAATTTTAGGACACGGTCAAAATTCGACCCGCGTTGACTTGCCCAAACGCGCGACATAAGATTCCTTAACGCCCATAATTCGGCCCGCCTATCGATGATTGGTCAAACTGTCTCTCACTATCGCGTCGTAGAAAGCCTAGGCGGCGGAGGCATGGGCATCGTTTATTCTGCCCGGGACACGATCCTCGACCGCAACGTCGCGCTCAAGTTCCTGCCGCCCGATTCCACCAAGGATCAGCAGACGCTCGACCGCTTCTTGCGCGAAGCCCGCGCCGCTGCCGCCCTCAATCATCCGAATATTTGCACCGTCCACGAAATCGCGGATTACGACGGCCAGCCCTTTATCGTCATGGAATTGATGGAGGGCAAGACCCTGAAGCACGTCATCGACGGCAAGCCGCTGCCCGTCGAGCGCATTCTGGATTTGAGCATCCAGATCTCGGACGCGCTGGATGCCGCGCATGCGCGAGGCATCACCCATCGGGACATCAAGCCGGCGAATATTTTCATTACGAAATCAGGTCAGGCGAAGGTGCTCGATTTTGGTCTCGCCAAGCTGACGGCTGCCGCGGCCGGCGTCGATACGGTGGGAGCGAGCGCCCGGGGCACGACCGTGCTGAACATGAATCTGACCAGCCCGGGCACTGCTATGGGCACGATCGCGTATATGTCGCCTGAACAAGCTCGCGGGGAGGATTTGGACGCTCGCGCGGATCTTTTCTCTTTCGGGGTCGTGCTGTACGAGATGGCCACCGGAAGGCACGCCTTTGAGGGCAACACCACCGCGGTTATCTTCGATGGGATCTTAAATGGGACGCCGGAACCTCTGGCGAGCATAAATTCCGATGTTCCCGTAGCGCTCGAAAATATCGTCAACAAGGCTCTCGAAAAGGACCGCGACCTCCGTTATCAGTCGGCCGCCGAGATGCGCTCCGATCTCAAACGCCTCAAGCGGGATCGCGAGTCTACCGGCCGCACTACTCCGGCAAAGGGAACGCCAGTCGTATCGAAGGCAAGTGCCGCGCGCGAAGTGAAATCCGTGGCGGTGCTTTATTTCGAGAATTTGAGCAGCGCCAAAGAAGACGAGTATTTCCGCGACGGCATGACCGAAGACATCATCACCGAGCTTGCCAACATTCGCGACCTCAAGGTCTTTCCGCGTCCTGCCATGCTGCCGTACCGCGACAAGTCGGTAACCGCTCCGCAGGTTGGGCAGGAGCTGAAGGCTTCGTACGTTCTGGGCGGCAGCTTGCGCCGCGCCGGGAATCGCTTGCGCATCACCGCGCAATTGGTCGAAACCCAAAGCGGCCACACTCTGTGGGCCCAGCGGTACGACCGCGAAATGGCGGATGTCTTCGAAGTGCAGGACGAAATCGCCCGCAGCATCGCGCAGGCCTTCCGCATCAATTTGACGCCGCAGGAAGAAAGCAAGATCGCCCGCAAGCCCACGGAAAATTCGCTGGCATACGACTATTTTCTCCGAGGCCGGAGCTACACGCGGCGCGAGAGCCTGGACTTTGCCATCCAGATGTTTGAACAGGCCATCAAGCTGGACCCGCTGTTTGCTTCCGCCTACGCGGGTATCGCGAACGCGTGCGGCTTGCAATTTGAGTATCACGGGCGCAATCCCGTCTGGATTGCGCGTGCCGAAACCGCGTGCCAGCGCGCATTGGAACTGGACCCGCGCTTGGCGGACGCGCTGGTGGCGCGTGGCCGCATTTTCTACGCCCAGCAGCAATACGATGAGGCGGCGCGATACTCGCTGCAAGCCATCGATCGCAAGCCCGACTGCGAGGGTGCTTACAATGTCCTCGGCCGAGCGTACTTCGCTTCCGGGCGCTTCAAGGAAGCCGCGGACATGATCGAGCGCGCTGTCGAAGCCAACGGGGACGACTACAACGTCTACGTGCCTTACACCAACTGTCTGGATCGCCTGGGCAAAAGCGAAGTTGCGCGGCGATTTCGCGAAATGGAAATGCTGGTGCTCGAGCGGCAGCTGGAAATGGTGCCAGAGGATGTCCGCGCGCGCGTCTTGCTGGCGGCGGATTACGCCAACATCGGCCGGATCGACGACGCGATCCGCCACGCGGAGATGGCCGTCGCACTTCGCCCGTCCGATTCCAGCGTCCTCTACAATGCGGCCTGTACCTATGGCGTCCTTCGAAAGAAGCCGGAAGCCTTGGTCATGCTCAAGAGGTCGAAGGAAGCCGGCTATTCCAACGATCACTGGCCGCGCCAGGATCCCGACTTGATGTGCCTGCACGGCGACCCGGAATTTGACGTGCTTTTCCCCGTGTTAGATCAGCCCTCCTGATGGAAAGTGCCGTGGCGCGGGCTTCAGCCTGTGTTCATATTCCCTCTGGCCTTCACAGGTGTCAGCCTGTGCCATGAATGGACGCCAAGGTTCAATTTCCAAGCAAATAGCGGCTTTTTTCTCGCATCTGGACTAATTCGCCGCGCTGCGTCAATATCAGGGCTCCGCAAATCGACCGCTACAGGTGCGCCTATGGATGACGCCGCCCGGCTGAACCAGATCGATCGCGAGCAAGAAGCGCAGGAATTCGATTTCGGCGTAACGGAGCGCCTGAACCGCTGGCTGGCCATGCTGATCGGCCGTGGCGCCAGCGACCTGCTTCTGGTTGCGGGCGCGCCGCCGTGCATGCGGGTGAATGGCGAAGTTCGCAAGATCGAGCCGGGTATTCTCGATGGCCCGGAAATCGAGGCCGCGGTACTCCCCGCGCTTCCGCGCCACGCGCTCAACCTCTATCGCGAAACCTTTATCTCCGATGCTTCCTACCGCATCACCGGACTTGGCCGTTTTCGCATCAATCTTCACCGCGAGCAGGGCCGCGCCGCCGCCACAATTCGCGTTCTTCCTGCCCGCGTGCCGCCATTGAAGGATCTAAATCTGCCCCCGTCGGTCGAGTCCCTGGCGCACCTACAGCGCGGCCTGGTGCTCATTGGCGGCCCTGCAGGCTCGGGCAAGTCCACCACGATGGCCGCGCTCATCGACGACATCAATCATCGCGAAGCGCGTCACATCGTCATCATCGAAGATCCTATCGAGTACGAGCACCAGCATGTCCGCAGTATCGTCGAGCAAGTCGAGATCGGCGTTGACGCGCCGGATTTTCCCACCGCGCTCCGCGCCGCGTTACGCCAGGCGCCGGACATCATCGTGGTGGGCGAAATGCGCGATACAGAAACCATGCGCATCGCCGTTGCCGCGGCGGAAACGGGCCATCTGGTTTTCAGCACGCTGCACACCACGGATGTCGCCTCCACGGTCGCGCGCATCGCCGATTCGTTTCCCCTCGAGCGCCAAAACTCCATCCGCCAGGAATTGGCGATGGCGCTCTCCGCCGTGCACACGCAAATCCTGCTTCCGAAAAAGGGAGGCGGCCGCATTCCCGCCGCCGAACTTCTGGTGGTCGGCTACGGCGCGCGGCACCACATCCGCCGCAACGCGCTGCAGCATCTGCATCAGGAAATCACCATCACCAAGAAGAAAGGCTCGTTCAGCCTGGAGGATTCGCTGGTCACGCTGGTCCGCAACGGTCACATCGATCGCGAGGACGCATTGCTCTGCGCCATCCATCCCGACGATCTCGATATCCTATTGAAACCCTCGTCGCACGCCGCGAACGCCTGACGCGTGTTGGATTGCCCGCCAGGACCAAGCCAGTAGTTACATCGTGAAGTTTCGCGATGTCTCGCCGCTGGGCGGCACACGCACCATGCTTCCGGGCCTGCTCCGCCGGTTTCGCGTGGCGGTGTTCGCGTTTCGACTTGCGCAGCTCGACATGCTGGCGGAAATCGGATTCTCGGCCAGCACGCGAATGAAGTCCAGCAAGTAAGCCGGCGCCTGTTTATCCCGGAGCTGCGCCGCCGACCATGTCCTGTGAAAACCATTCGCCGTCAGGGGCAGCCCCACTACCGCTCCTGACGCCAGTTGCGGCGCAACCGCCCAACGCGCGATGGCCGCCACGCCCAAACCGCCGCGCACCATTTCGATGATCGCCTCCGTCAGCATCACTTCCTGAATCCTTCGCGGCGAAACTCCCGCCGGCGCAAGAATCTCGTTCAAGAATGAACTCTCGGTTTTTGGCGGATACATAAAAACGGTCTCCTCCGCAAAGTCCTGCGGCTCCGCAAAAATCTTCCCGGCCATCCGATGCTCCGGCGAAACGATGGCCACCATTTCGTCCTCAAACAGCGGCGTGTACTTTATCTTCCGGTTGCGTACCGGATCGCAAATGATGGCCAGATCGAGCTTGCCGTCCAGCAGCGCCGCAAACGGATTGTCCGTTGCCTCCACCACCAGCTCGAATTCCACCGCCGGAAATTTCTGCTGGAACAATCGCAGCCGCGGAGGCAGCCAGTGATAGACCGTGTAGCATTCGGTCGAAAGCCGGATCACTCCACGGTCCACGCCGTTGCCGCACGCCGCGTCGTTGTGAATGTCTCGCTCCGCGCGCTCCAACTCCTCGATCACTGTCCGCGCCGACTTCAACAGCCGCTCTCCCGCGACTGTAAGCGTCATCGTGCCCTTCTGCCGCTCGAATAGCCGCGAACCCAATTGCTCTTCCGCATCGCGCAATTGATGGCTCAACGCCGACTGCGTCAGATGCAGCCGGTTGCTCGCGCGCGTAACGCTGCCGGTTTCCGCGATCGCCGCGACCAGTTTCAGGTGCCGTATTTCAAGGTGCATATTGGTCTCCCCTCGCGTTGATCCGCATGAACGCAGCTCATCTCCAACATGAAATCAATCCATTTGCGTCTGCTGTTTGCGGGCCATACGCTGAACTCGCTGTAGAGGACTACCGGCTCTGGTCGCTGCCCCCTCCAGGAAGAGATGGTGGCGGCCGGGGTCGCCCGAAAAACTCGGGCCTGCCCGAAAGTCTCGGGCGTTCGGTTGCCGCGAAGCGTGCGCCTACCAAGCGCGCCCGTTACCGCGGCCAACGGGTGATTCATTTGAGCATACTTCGCCCACGTTCGGACAGTATGGCGGCCTCGCAAGCCCGCTCCATTTTGGCTGGGCCCACCGCGCCGTGCAGCGGCACCCTAGGTCGTCACTCGGGGCGACCTGCGCCGTCGCCGCGCCGCAACCTTCGGGTTGCCCTGCTGGCGATTCTCTTGCTCATGCCAATGCCCAACCGCGCCCGACCTGCGGTCCTGCGCCTTCCATTTCGCTCCGTGCAGTCCATGATTCTCGTCGAAGCCGAAATCAACGGCGACCCAGTTACGCTGCTGATGGACACGGGCTGCATGAAAACCGTCATCAGCGCCCAAGCGTACCGCGCCAAGTATTTTATGCTGCGCACCGCAGAGCGCGATCTAAAAGGGCCCGGAATCGTGGGAGAGTCCGTATCCGTAACGCTGGAGCTTCGGCTCGCCAATCATCGATGGGTTGGGCATTCCGTCTCGATCATGAATCTGGACCACCTGAATCGTGTCCTTGGCACCCAATTCGACGGCTTGCTCGGCGAAGATATCCTTCGCGAATTCCACTCCGTCCGCATCGACTACCGAGCCCACGTCATCGAGCTGGAAGACTAGCCGCCGTCGCACGCCTTCCCCTTGTAGGGGCGGGGCTTGCTCCGCCCGGCGTCTGCGTCTTGGCGCCAACTCGCCGCCACTCTCGGTCGAAATCTTAATTCTTGACGAACCAGCATCTCCGGCCTAAGGTGTGCGTTTGTTAGGCCGATACGTCCAAAGACAGGTACCATTCCACGGCAGTTCTCGCACAAGGAGAGCGCCTTGCCCGGCTATCACTATTCCTACTTGATCGGCACGCTCATTTTCGCGGCCGCCTGGGTGATGTGCTTTCTGGTCGGCAAGAGCTACCGCCCGCAAATGATCTGGGGCACCCTCGTTTCGGCCCCCTTCGCGCTAACCAGTCTGCTGTTCATTCCCCAGTATTGGTCCCCGCCCTCGCTGTTCGATCTCGACCAAAAGATCCACGTGGGCATCGAAGACTTCCTATGGGCCGCCGCCGTGGGAGGCATAGCCTCAGTGGTCGGCGAAATTATCCTGAAGGAAAAACTTGCCGAGACGCGCGGCCAAGGCCGCAAGAGGCATCTTGCCCCGTTTATAGTCCTCGCTGTCGTGTTCGGAGTCCTGGAGTTCTGGCACCCCAACAAAACCATCTACAACATGGTCATCGCCTTCACCATCGGCGCCATCGTCGTGATTTTCGTCCGGCGCGACCTGGTCCTGCTGATGCTCACCGGCGCCCTGAATTTCACCGTCCTCTACGCGCTCCTGTTCGTGTACTTCCTCGCCCTCTATCCCGACTTCATCCAGCGCTACTACAACATCCCCAATCTCCTCGGAATCTACATCTTCAAGGTTCCCATTGAAGAACTCATGTTCGCCTCGTCTGGCGGAGCCATCTGGAGCATCGCCTACGAATACCTGCAAGGCTACCGCCTAGTCCCCGGCGCCACCTTCCGCCTGGCCCCCGTCGAACGTCCGTGAAATCCTCTGTTTTTAGACGCGTCTAGGCGGTTCTGACGCGACCGACCTTATCTGCACGGGATCTCCCTCAGTTGCCGCTTCCAACTGCGAGTGCCATAATCCTTGCTTCGGGTTTCTTCTCAGCAGTGACGAGGCGTCGTTTTTTCTGGGGGCAATTATGGCCATGCGCGATAGCTGGATTGAAAAGCGGGAGGCGGAGCAGGCGACGGCCCTTCCTATGTCAGGGCAAGCCAACGGGAATCGGAATATGTCCCAGATGCACCTTGCGCGGAACGGCGTCATCACCGAGGAGATGCAGTACGTCGCCAAGCGCGAAAAACTCGAGCCGGAGCTGATTCGCAGCGAGGTTGCGCGCGGGCGCTGCATCATTCCGGCCAACATCCATCACCGCAACCTTGAGCCCATGGCCATCGGTATCGCCACCGGTTGCAAGATCAACGCCAACATCGGCAACTCCTCCACCACGTCCAACATCGACGAAGAGTTGAAGAAGCTGCACCACGCCGTGCACTACGGCGCAGACACCGTCATGGACTTGTCCACCGGCGGCGACATTCCCACCATTCGCAAAGCCATCATCGGCGCTTCGCCCGTGCCGGTCGGCACCGTGCCGGTGTACGAAGCGATTTCGCGGGTGCGTCGGCCCGAAGATCTGACCTTCGACCTGATGCTCGAAGTCATCGAAGAGCAAGCCGAGCAGGGCGTCGATTACATGACCATCCATGCGGGCGTGTTGCGCGAGCATGTGCCACTGGTTCGCAAGCGCATCACCGGCATCGTCAGCCGCGGCGGCTCATTGATGGCGCATTGGATGGAACACCACAAAAAGCAGAATTTCCTGTACGAAAATATCGAGAAAATCTGCAAAGTCTTTAAAAAACACGACGTCAGTTTTTCGTTTGGAGACGGCCTGCGGCCCGGTTGTATCGCCGACGCCAGCGACGAAGCGCAATTCGCCGAGCTGAAAGTCCTCGGCGAACTCACCACGAAAGCCTGGGAGAACGACGTCCAAGTGATGATCGAAGGCCCCGGCCACGTTCCGCTCGACAAGATCAAAGAGCAGGTGGACAAGGAAATGGAATGGTGCCACGAAGCCCCGTTCTACACGCTCGGCCCGCTGGTGATCGACATCGCCCCCGGCTACGATCACATCACCAGCGCCATCGGCGCAGCCATGATCGGCTGGCACGGAGCTTCCATGCTTTGCTACGTCACTCCCAAGGAGCACTTGGGCCTGCCGAATCCCGAAGACGTGAAGCAAGGCGTGATCGCCTACAAAATCGCCGCACACGCCGCCGATGTGGCCCGCCACCGTCCCGGCGCCCGCGATCGCGACGACGCCCTCAGCTATGCCCGCTTCCTGTTCGACTGGAACAAACAGTTCGAGCTATCGCTCGACCCGGCGACCGCCAAGGCCATGCACGACGAAAATCTTCCCGACGACTTCTACAAGGAAGCCAAGTTCTGCTCCATGTGCGGCCCCAAGTTCTGCTCCATGAACATCACCCAGCTCGCCGACGCCGAAGGCGGTCACGACCAGTCCGAACGCAAGCAGAAGTTCGTCGAGCTCCTGGCAAAGGTGCAAGGCGCCTGAGGCCGCAGCCGTAATTGTTGGTTTGAATACGTTTCCCCATGACGGTTACTTTTTAGGAAGTAACTCTGTCGGCTGAAGTCCTTTTCTACCCTCGCCCTGCTAGGATTGTCGCACTGCTTCCTGAATGAGATTCAGGCCGGCGCGCAACTCATGGTCAAAGCTGCGGCAACCTACCAAATCCTGGTAGTAGACGATTCGGCGGTCTCTCGCAAACTGGTCGAGCACGCGCTCGAAGAGAGCGAGTATTCCCTGCTATTTGCCAGAAGCGGGCAGGAAGCGCTCGATCTGTTCCGGCAACATTCGCCTTCCATCGTGTTGACGGACTGGATGATGCCGGACTTTTCCGGCCTGGAACTGTGCGGGCGGATTCGCGCCGACGGCCAGCGCGAGTACACCTACGTCATTGTGCTCAGCGCTAAAGCCGAGAAGGACCACGTCGTGAAAGGCCTGGCTGCGGGCGCCGACGACTACTTGACCAAGCCTTTCGATCCCAGCGAGTTGCTGGCGCGCATCGGCGTGGGCTGCCGCACCGTGGAACTGCACCGCGAGATCGACGCCAAGAACCGATTGCTGGAGGAGATGGCCCACACCGATTCGCTCACCGGCCTGCCGAATCGGCGTGCGATCGAGGACTGGGCCGCGCGGCAGCTTCGCGGCGCGGCACGCCACGGATTTCCGCTGTGGGTGATCCAGGGTGACCTCGATTCGTTCAAAAATATCAACGACAGCTACGGCCACGACGCAGGCGACGCGGTATTGCGGCGATTTTCCGAGATTTTGAAAGGGAACACGCGGGCTTCGGACATTTGCGGGCGCATGGGCGGCGACGAATTCTTGCTGGTAATCACCCACGTCGCCAGCGAATACATTTTGACGACGATCAATCGCATGCGCGAAGAGTGGTCCGGTTGCGAATTCGAGTTTGGCGGCAGCGCCGTGTCGATCACGGCAAGTTTCGGAATCGCCGGATTTTGCGGCAAGGATGGGCCGACGTTTCAAATGCTGGCGCAGCAAGCCGACAAGGCCCTGTATGCGGCCAAGCGCGCCGGCGGCAATCAGGTGATCATGGCTGGCGACGAGAATGCCGCCGCGTAGATCTTTGACCACATCGTGTGCAGTATTCCGTGGCTGCGGCCTGCTCACGATGGGTAAGTTCACCGGCTATGACCTACCCGAACCTGATTAGCGGAATTATCCGGCGCATCCGGCGTCCGACCGCTCAGTTCATGATGCTCGCCTTGATCAGCTTTTCCGCTGTGGCGGAAGTTGCTGGTTCTGGCTGGCAGGTCGCCGACGCTCCCAGCCCAAACCAACAATTGCTACTCGCCGCCAAGGAGGGTGACACCGCGGCCGTGCGCCAGTTGCTGAAGCAAGGCGCCGATATCGAGACTAAGGACCATGGGGGCTCGACTCCGCTGGCCCTTGCGGCGGAGTTTGGGCATGGCGATACGGCAAATCTCTTGCTGCAACAGGGCGCCGACGCTGTTGCCGGACATATGAACGGCGCCGATGCTCTGATCGAGGCCGCTCAGATGGGCAATACCAAAAAAGTGGAACTGTTACTGGAACGAGGTGAAGATCTCAAGGCTAAGAACGAGGCGTTGTTTGCGGCTGCCGAATTCGCAATTCCCGTCATGCAGCTTTCCCAAGAAGAAACTGCGCAGCTGAAAGCCCGGCAGACGCACGAGCCCAAAGTTGAGTTCCCAGTCCTGGATCACGGCCAAACTGCAAAGGTGCTTGTTGAGCGGGGTGCCGGAATCGAAGCGAGGCGTGAGGATGGCAGCACGCCCTTGATCGTGGCGGTAGCGCATGGCGCAACGGATGTTGTGAAGGTTCTCCTGGAGAAAAACGCCAACATCGAGGCCACGGACGATAACGGCAACACCGCGCTCATCGCGGCGGCGTGTATTTGCGCGCAGGCCACGATGCCGGATACATATGAGTCCATCGACCTGCTCTTGAAGGAGAAGGCCAACGTCGACGCCAAGGATAAGGACGGCAGCACGGCATTGATGCAAGCGGCGAACTGGGGACGGACGGAAATCGTGCAACTGCTCCTGGATAGCGGAGCGAAAATCGAAGCTCGGGATAACCGCGGCGACACGGCGTTGCTCATTGCGGCGGCTGGAAGCGCGCTTGCTACCGCTGACGCGACAGCACTCCTTCTAGCGAGAGGGGCCGACCTTCGAGCGAGTAACAACGACGGTGACACGGCTCTCATGCTCGCTGCCTCGAAGGGCGGGTATGAAGACGTCAAAATCGTCAAACTGTTGCTGGGCCACGGAGCCGACCTGAAGGCAAAGAACAAGAGGGGGCTCACGGCGCTTGAATTGGCGGACGCGGCCGGACGCGAAGACGTGGTTGCAATTTTGAGAGGGAAGTCTTAAGGGCGATGGATGGACGGTGAGTTCAAGTCATCACACTTCTCATCGCCTGCCAGCTTATCCATGCAATCGAATTGGTCTTCGGACTTGGTCCAGCCCAATACGCCCTGCGATGTTTTTACCTGAACCCACCACTCTTTGCGGCCTTCGGAAATGACTTTGGCGCTGCAATCGAACAGGCAGCCGGTGCTGTTTTTCTCGGTGATGAAACTGCAATCGAATTGCCTGCGCCATTGGCCCTTGGTCCAGACGTCCGCGAAGCCTTCGCCGCGATACATGTAGCGGAGAAGGATGTCGCCGGGCTGGAGTTGCAACTCCGGCAGCGGTTGCAGGATCTGGATGCGGTCGGGTTCGTAGGTGATGTGGACTCCGGTGAGTCCGGTTACAACTTCGGCGGCCTTCACGGTGGTTACCGGTTTGCGATCTTCTTTCCAGTTGGAGTACAGCGCGACGTCTTTGAGGACGATCCACTTACGGAAGGAGCAACCCTCGAAGGGACAGGCCCGGAGGTTGATGACCGGCAGTGTGGGTTCCGCGGTGGAGGGCTTGCCGGCGGGTTTCTGCGCTTGTACGGCGGACGGAGAGAGAGCGCCGACGCAGAGGATCGCCAGGAACTGGAGACGCTTCATAATTTCAAGATAGCAGAATGGAGAGAGAAGGGGATTTTTTTGCATCGCGGCAAAGGTACTTCGGCTCTTGAGGTATATTGTGGCGTTCGCCGGGCGGTCAGCCGGCACGGTTGGAGGCAATCATGGCCAAGGTCACGGGGTTGGGTGGAGCATTCGTGCGGGCGACGGATCCCAAGGCGCTGTATGCGTGGTACGAGGAGCATCTGGGGGTTAGTAGTCCCGTCGGGTGCTTCTCATTTCCGCGGGAGACGCAGCGGGCTTCCATTGCGGTGGCGTTTTTTCCGAAGACTTCGGATTACTTTCCGGTTTCGCAGCCCGCCATGCTGAATTTTCAGGTGGATGACTTGGATGGAGTGCTGGCGAAATTGAAGGCTGCCGGAGTGGTGGTCGATCCGAAGACGGACGATTCCGATTACGGGCGATTTGGGTGGTTTGCCGATCCCGAAGGGAACCGGGTGGAGCTTTGGGAGCCGCGGGAGTGAGGGGTGATGACGGAGCGGTGGTGCGTTGACGGGGACGTGTAGATGGCGAGGTAGGGGCACAGCCAGGAGTGGCGGTGCTACCTACGATGTGAATTTTTCAGCGGCCGACGCATCGAAAATGCCGGAGAGGCGGCGTCAAATTTCCTCGTGGCGAGCGGAGGCTGGCATGGAGACCGATCCGAACAATCCGGTGGTGCGATTGTGCGCGCAAGGCATCAGCGCGGAAATGGGCGGGAGAGCGGACGACGCGAAGCGCTTGTACCAGGAGGCGTGGGAAGCGAGAACGGATGACTACGAAGCGTGCATCGTTGCGCACTACCTGGCGCGCGTTCAGCGGACACCGGACGAGGTGTTGAACTGGAATCGCGAGTCGCTGCGGTATGCGGATGCGGTGAACGACGAGAGAGTGGCGGGGTTCTACCCGTCGTTGTACCTGAACATGGGGAAGGCTTATGAAGATCTGGGAAAACGCGACGAGGCGCGGAAGTTTTATGGGCTCGCGGAGGGTGAAGCGGCCACTTTGCCGGAAGGGAAATACGGAGACATGGTTCGGCATGGCGTGGCGGAAGGCTTGAAGCGGTTGGCGGAATGAGAGGTAGTCCATTGTTTGGGTGCTGTTTGGCTGCGTTGAGCCGTTCTGGTGGGCAAGGCTCTGGTGATTAATTTAGGTTAGGAGTGTCAGTGCTATCTCAACTTTTGATGCATCGCCCCGCGGCAATAACCCTTGTTCGGTCGCACACGGATCGGGCGGAGAACAGGACTCTTTGCGGTGAGGTGAAGTTGAGATCGAGCGTTTCGAGGAGGAATTGACGATGGCGTTTGTTCGGGCGATAGCGGCGGGTGAGATTCCGGCGGGGGCAATCCGCGAAGTGGACCTGGCGGGGAAGGCGATTGCGGTGGCCAACGTGGGCGGCGGATTCCATGCCATCGATAACACTTGCCTGCACCGAGGGGGGCCGCTTGGGGATGGGCCTTTGGAGGGGAAAATTGTGACCTGCCCGTGGCATGGATGGGAATACGACGTTACGACCGGCAAGGTGCTGCAAAACCCTGCGGTGGGTGTTGCGTGCTATGCGGTGGAGGTGCGGGACGGAGAAGTTTTCGTCGATCTCGCTGAAATCGTGCGTAAATAATTGAAGATAAACAGTTTGTGACAAATAGGTGGCCTCGGCAGGCCCTTGGTTGCACAAAATGTCCGAGTTTTCCACGTTCTACAGGGCTAACCCTCATATTTTGTTTCGCTTTTGGTCGAGCGCCGTGTATAGTCCCGTCTCGAATATTCAATGGCGCTTCCGAACCCGCAACGACACTACTGGATCTTCAGTGCCGACCCGCACCACTACCATTGGGATACGCTCTTCGTAAAGGGCAAGGAAATGTGGCATGGGGCGGCCGGGAAGGCGGACGCGATCCGTGCGCTCAAGCAGGTGCGCAAGGGGGATCGAATCCTGTGCTACCACTCGGCGCCGGAGCGGTCTTTGTACTCGATCGCCGAGGTGACCCGCGATCCCTATCCTGATCCGCACGACCACAAGGGGAAAAACCTGGTGGCGGACCTGAGGGCGTTCGAGAGGCTGCCCCGGCAGGTAACCTTGGCGGAGCTGCGGGCGAATACCGGGCTCAAAAAAGTGAAAATGCTCAAGAATGTGCGACTGCTGATCTCCGCGATTACCGATGCCGAGTACCTGGAGATTTTGAGGATGGCTGGGATTGTGGCGACTCCGGGGATTCCACTGCCGTAGATCCGTTTTGCCCTCGTATTCCAAAGGATCGGCCGTGACCTTCAAGGCGGCACGCACTTGGACGCGGTGGTTGCCGGGGTGAGTCAGTTGGGGTGAGTGATGGGTTTGCTCGGCCGCTCGGGAATTCTCGCTGCTAGCGTTGTCCTGCTCATGACACTGTTTCCGCAGAATCCGCCGCACCAAGAGAACCTGCTGGCTAATATTTCTTCCGGGAAAACGCGGATGCTGGATCTCAGCTACGCGATCAACGACAAGGGTGTGCCCTGGCCGGGAGATGCGCGCTGGTTCCATGCGGAAGTGAACGCGACCGTGGAGAAGAACGGAGTGTTTACGCGCAGTTTCTGGATGCTGGAACACTACGGAACGCATCTGGATGCGCCGATTCATTTTCCGCCCGGCACTGTGCCTGTCGATAAAATTCCTGCGAAACAATTGTTTGGACCCGCCGTCGTACTGGACGTGCGGGCGGATGCGGCTAAGGATGCGGACTATTTGCTTCCTGCGGTGCGCGTCGAGGATTGGGAGAAGCAGCACGGGGGAATTCCCGAGGGCGCCATCGTATTGTTACGGACGGGTTGGGCGGCGCGGTGGCCGGACGCGCAGCGGTATCGTAATCAGGACGCGCAGGGGCGGATGCATTTTCCAGGATTTTCGGTTGATGCTGCCAAGTTGCTGATCGCGCGAAAGGTGAGTGGGTTGGGTTGCGATACGCTCAGCGTAGACTACGGCGCTTCGACCGATTACGCGGTGCATCATCTGGCGTTGGGGGCGGGACTTTACCAACTTGAGAATCTTTCGGATTTGAGTGACGTGCCGGAGACGGGAGCGTTTGTGATTGTTGCGCCGATCAAGTTGGAAGGCGGATCGGGTGGGCCGGTGCGGGTCTTTGCATTGGTGGGCGAAGATGGAAGCAAAGAGGTAAAGAAGTAACGACGTAACGGCTTTCGCTAAGGGGGCGACGTGAAAGGTCACGGCGGTGCGCTGGTTAGGACCGGCTCGCTCTGCTCGCTGGGGCGAACTGAAGCTCGCCCCTACATCGCGAGGGCGGGCTTGCGGATGGCTGGGCCGGGCTAGAGCCCGGCGCCTACATGACAGGTGCGCGGTTGTTGCGCGGGGGCGCATCGTTGGGAGAACATTTTTGGAGTTTCTTGCGTCTGAAGGGGTGGGTGGTTCCTCGTAAGGGTGGGTTCATGAAAACAATCAGACTTGGTGGGATCGCAGTGGCGATTCTGTGTGCGATTTTGTTCGCCGCGACAGATGTGAGGCCGCAGCAAGAATATCCTGTGACGGCGCGGACGTTGAAGAACGGGATGAAGGTGCTGGTTCAGACCGATCGCAGCATCCCGAACGTCGCTCTGTACATCTTTTACCGCATTGGTTCGCGCAATGAGCGGCCGGGGACGACCGGGCTTTCGCATTTCTTCGAACACATGATGTTTAACGGCGCGAAGAAGTATGGGCCGGGTGATCTCGACAAAGTGATGGAGGCCAACGGCGGGGCCAACAACGCGTATACGACGCGCGATGTGACCGTATACCAGGATTGGTTTCCGCGCTCGGCCTTGCCGTTGATTTACGACATCGAATCGGACCGCATCCGCGATTTGAGCTTCGATCCCGAAAAGGTGAAGTCGGAACGGGAAGTGGTGGCGTCGGAACGCCGGTTGAGCGTCGATAACGAAAACAGCGGAGTACTCGACGAACAATTATGGGCGACGTCTTATATCGCGCACCCGTACCAGTGGCCGGTGGTGGGCTGGATGAGCGACATCGAGCATTGGACGATGGAAGACCTGAAACATCACTTCGAAATGGGCTACTCGCCGAACAATGCGACGATGGTGGTGGTCGGCGATGTGTCGGCCGAGGAAATCTTCAAGTTGTGCGAGACGTACATCGAGCCCATTCCCACACACCCGCTACCACCCCCGGTGACTACCGTCGAGCCGCCGCAGGCCGGGGAGCGGCGACTGATCGTGCACAAGCCGGCGGAACTTCCTTTGTTGATGCTGGGCTATCACGTGCCGCAGACCAATAGCCCAGATTTTTATGCGCTGAACATTTTGCGGACGATCTTGTTCCAGGGCGAAAGTTCGCGGATGTATCAGCGGCTGGTGGATAAGGATCAAATCGCGCTGGATGTGTCGTCGGCCATCGAGCCCGCGTTTGATCCGACAATGGTCGAAGTTGTTGCGCAGCCCAAACAGGGCGTGGATCCGCAGGTGTGCGAGAAGGCGATTTATGAGGAGTTGGAGCGCGCCGCGAGCACGCTGATCAGCGATACGGAGCTGGAGAAGGCGAAAAATATCCGCTTGGCTGAATTTTACCGACAAATGCGGACGATCAATGGGCGCGCGAACACCATCGGCACGTACGAGGTGTTCTTTGGGGACTACAACAAATTGTTCGAAGCGGCAAAGAACTATTCTGCGGTAACGAAGGAAGACGTGGAACGCGTGGCGAAAACCTATTTCGGAGCGAACAACCGGACCGTTGCGACACTGACTCCGGACACCACGGAAAAGGCAAAACAATGACGCGTGCTCCCCTGAGCCGGTCTTTCCTGGCCTTTGCCACTCTTGCCGTTCTGGTATTTTCGGCGGCTTCGTCCGCGCAGACATTGCATCTGCCTCCGCACGAGAAGATTGTCTTGAAAAATGGATTGACGGTGCTCTTGCTGGAAAAGCATGGCGTGCCGCTGGTAAACATTTCAGCGATCGTGAAAGCGGGCGCGACCGCCGACCCTGCCGGACAAGAAGGACTGGCGACAGTCACCGCCGGTTTGCTACGGAAAGGCGCGAAGAACCGAACCGCTCAGCAGTTTTCAGCAGATCTCGACTATATCGGCGGAACGTTCGAAGCGGAGGCCTCGCCAGACTTCACGGCGATCAATGCCGAGTTTATGACCAAGGATCTCGCGCGCGGACTCGATCTTTTTTCCGATGCGTTGCTGCGTCCCACGTTCCCTCAGGATGAAGCAGACAAATTTCTCGCGCAGTCGCTCGACGGGGTGAAGGCGGCCAAAGACGATCCGCGATCGGTGATGCTACCGTACTTTTCGGGTTACCTCTACGGGATGCATCCGTACGGCCACCCATCGGGCGGGGACGAAGTTTCCCTGAAACAGATTCAGCGCGACGCGATCGCGAAATTCTACGAAGGGAACTACGCGCCCGGGAATACGATTATCGCCGCCGCGGGTGACTTCAACGCGGCGGAAATGAAGGCGAAGTGTGAAGAAGTATTCGGTGCTTGGCCGGTGCGCGCGGTTAAGAGTGTAGTCATACCAGCGGCGCCTTCTGCGAAAGGGAAGCGGCTGCTGCTGGTCGACAAACCGGATGCGTCTCAGACGTATTTCGCGATTGGCAATACCGGCGTGGCAGTGAACGATCCCGATCGCGTCGCAATTTACGTGGTGAACACGATCTTCGGTGGGAGATTCACCTCCGAACTGAATGAAGCGCTGCGTGTCGAATCGGGATATACCTACGGCGTACGATCCTTCTTCGATCAGCGCAAAGCGCCGGGACCGTTTGTGATCTTCAGCTTCACCAAGAACGAAACGACCACGCCGGCGATTGACCTCGCATTGCAAGTTCTGACGAAGCTGCACAAGGACGGGGTGACGCCGGAACAACTGAAGTCCGCGAAAAGCTACATTAAGGGGCAATTTCCGCCGAACATCGAGACCTCGCGTCAACTGGCGCGAACGATTGTGGTGCACGAGTTCTACGGGCTTGGCGACGATGAAGTGAATCAGCTTGAGGCGCGGGTGGATGCGGTGACGCCGGAAATCGCGCGGCAGGTGATCCAGAAGCATTTTCCGGCGGAGAACCTGGTGTTCGTGCTGATCGGGAAAGCAGCGGCGATCGGACCTGCGGTACAAAAATATGCGCCGAACCAGGATGCGAGACTACTCAGCGATCCCGGGTTTTGGCCGGCGCCGGCGGCGGGCAAGAAGTGACGCTGTGATTTCTGGTCGATTTTGATTGGACCCACACGGAACAAACGGAATATTTAGTTGAATTCAACGGAGGGAAGATGCGCGTTCGAATTCTACTGCTGATGGGGATGCTGCTCGCGTTTGCAGGTCTTGCTGCTTTGGCGGCGGAAGAAACACCGCTGCTGGTGCACTCCCCGACCCTGAGCCGCACGCATATTGTTTTTGTCTACGGCGGGTACTTATGGAGTGTGCCACGCGGCGGGGGCGAAGCCCGGCAACTGACTACTGGTGGGCACGAAGCGCTTCCCGTATTTTCTCCCGACGGAAACTGGATCGCATTCACTGGTCAGTACGACGGCAACATCGACGCATACGTGATGCCGGCGGAAGGCGGCGAGCCGCGCCGGTTGACGTGGCATCCGGTGCCCGATGTCGTTGTTGGGTGGACCCCGGACAGCAAGAAGGTTTTGTTTTCCTCGGGGCGAGAGAGATACGCGGATTTCGCCCGTCTTTATACGGTGCCCGTCGAAGGAGGGTGGCCGGAAGTGCTGCCCATGTGGCGAGCGGAGTCCGGCTGGTTTTCGCCGGATGGAGCGCGCATTGCCTACGTGCCAAACGAGAAGTGGCAGACTTCGTGGAAGCGGTACCGAGGCGGGCAGACTACGCCAGTTTACATCGTGCAATTGAGCGATTTGAAGCTGGAGAAAGTGCCGCGAGAGAATTCGAACGATTCGAATCCGGTCTGGTTGGGCGATACCGTCTATTTCCTGTCCGATCGCAGCGGTGCGGTGACATTGTTTGCCTACGATACGAAAACAAAAACGGCAAAGCAGGTACTTGCGAACAAGGGACTCGACCTTAAATCGCTCTCCGCGGGACCCGACGCGCTGGTGTACGAGCAATTCGGCGGAATTTATTTGTTCGAGCCGGGAAGCGGGAGTTCCAAGAAAGTGGAAATTCATATATCCGGTGATTTGCCGGCCACGCGTCCGCACTATGAAAAGGTGGCGGAGAAGATTGTGAATGCGGGGATCTCGCCCAGCGGAGCGCGCGCGGTGTTCGAAGCGCGCGGCGAAATCCTCACCGCGCCCGCGGAAAAAGGCGATGTGCGAAATCTGACGCGTACCACGGGCGTGGTGGAACGCGATCCGGCATGGTCGCCGGACGGAAAATGGATCGCGTATTTTTCGGATGAATCGGGTGAATACGCGCTGCACCTGGTGGATCAATCCGGACTTGGGGCGGTCAAGAAAATTGGGCTGGGACAGCCTCCGTCATTCTTCTATGGGCCGACATGGTCACCCGACAGCAAGAAGATCGCCTTTACCGACAAACGGTTGAATTTCTGGTACGTGGACGTCGAAAAAGGCTCGCCGGTGAAGGTGGACACCGACCGGTTTGAGGATCCCAGTGTGACTCTGGGTGTGGCGTGGTCGCCCGACAGCAAGTGGCTGACGTATTCCAAATTCCTGGAGAATCACTTGCGCTCGATTTTCGTGTATTCGCTGGACACCGGAAAAGTAGCGCAGATTACCGAGGGCCTAGGCGACGCGCGGTATCCCGTGTTCGACAAAAGTGGAAAAGAAATATTTTTTGCGGCGAGCACCGATCTTGGCCTGTCGTCGGGATGGCTCGATCTTTCCAGTTACCAGCATCCGGTGTTGCGCAGCGTGTACGCGGCGGTCCTGAAAAAGGGAGACAAATCTCCAGTCGAGCCGCAAAGCGACGAAGAGAAGGTCGGCGACCAGAAGCCGGATGAGAAGAAGGACGAAGCTGATAAGGGCAAGGATGCCGACAAAGCGAAAACCGCCGACAAGGGTAAGGACACCGACAAAAAAGACGCGGATAAAGAGAAGAAAGAAGAGCCTGCCAAGACCACCATCGATCTCGACGGGATTGAGCAGCGCATCGTGGCGCTTCCGATCAAGCCAGCGAACTATGTCGGTTTGGATGCGGGCAAGGCCGGTGTCTTGTTTCTGAGCGAGGTGCCAGACGTTCCGCGATTCGCACCGATGACGCCGGGAACCGTGACGAAATTTGATTTGACGACACGCAAGACCGAGCCGTTCTTGAGCGGCGTTGATGGATTCAGCGTTTCGGCGACCGGCGAAAAAGTCTTGTACAAACAGGGGAAGGCATGGTTCATCGCGGCCGCTGGTGCGGCGCCCAAACCTGGTGAAGGCGGACTCAAGCTCGACGCCATGGAGGTCCTGGTCGATCCACGCGTCGAGTGGAACCAGATGTACCGCGAAGTGTGGCGCATCGAGCGAGATTTTCTGTACGACCCGGGCCACCATGGGTTGGATCTGGTGGCGGCTGAAAAGAAATACCAGCCCTACCTGAAAGGTTTGGGCGGCCGAGCCGATCTCAATTACTTATTCGACGAGATGCTGGGCGAAATCACCATCGGCCACATGTTCATTCGCGGTGGAGACGTTCCCGAAGCTCCCAAAGTGAAAGGTGGATTGCTGGGCGCCGATTACAAAATCGAAAATGGGCGTTACCAGTTTGCGAAAATCTTCAACGGCGAAAACTGGAATCCCGATTTGCGCGCGCCCCTTACGCAACCAGGCGTCGACGTGAAAGCCGGCGAATATTTGCTGGAAGTGAATGGCGTTGACGTGCGGCCACCAGACGATGTGAGCAAGTTCCTGGAGAACACGGCCGATCAGCAGGTTCGCATTAAAGTCGGTCCCAACTCGGACGGCAAGGATGCGCGGGAAATCACCGTGGTGCCGGTGGCGAACGAATTCGGCCTGCGCAATCGCGCCTGGGAAGAAGACAACCGGCGAAAGGTCGACGAGTTAAGCGGCGGGAAGGTCGCGTACGTGCATGTGCCCGATACGAACGTCGGCGGCTATCAAAATTTCAACCGGTTTTATTTCGGACAGGTCGGCAAGCAGGCGGCGATCATCGACGAGCGCTACAACCACGGCGGCCAAATCGCGGACTTCATCATCGACGAACTGGAACGGCCGCTGCGCAATTGCGCCATCACCCGCGAAGGCGAAAAATTCTGCTCGCCGCTAGCGCAAATCTACGGCCCGAAGACCATGATCATCAACGAAATGTCAGGTTCGGGCGGCGACGCGCTGCCGTGGATGTTCAAACAAGATAAAGTCGGGCCGCTCGTCGGCACCCGTACTTGGGGAGGCTTGGTGGGCATATGGAACTATCCGCTGCTGATGGACGGAGGCCGTGTAACGGCGCCCCGCGGTGCAATTTACGGACTGCACGGTGACTGGGAAGTAGAAAATCGCGGCATCGCCCCGGATATTGAAGTCGAGAACGATCCAGCTTCGGTTGCAGCCGGCCACGACGCGCAGTTGGAAAAAGCAGTGCAGGTCACACTGGATGCGCTGAAGAAAAATCCGGTGGTGATCCCGGATCATCCTCCGTATCCGAATTATCACAAGAACTGACGCCGAGGATTATTTCGGCCTGTTCGCGAGCGTCTTGGAATACAGCCACGGATAGAGTTTCGGCTCATCGTAAGCCTGGTCCCAGGAGACATGCTTGACTCCGGGATACTCCGTGTAGTGAACTTCCGCGCCAACCGCCTTCATGGCGTCGGCCATGCGTTGCGACTCGACGACGGGAACGATGTTGTCGTCTCCGCCGTGGAATATCCAGACCGGCAGTTTGCCGACCTTCGCCGCGACGTCGGCGTAGGCCGCTGGCCCGTCGGGCGGCGAAAATTTCGCCAGTTCAGGATGGTTCTTCAGCGTCGCCATCGGCGGGTGGATGCCGCCGCAGATCACCACCATCGCCGCAAACTTGTCCGGATATTTTGCAGCAAGATGCCAGCTTCCATATCCGCCCATCGAAATGCCGGTGAGGTAAGTTCGCTGCAGGTCGCCGTGGAATTCCTTCGTCGCCGCCTGCAACGCGGCCATCGCAAGATCGTCCATGGGCGGTTGCGTCCACCAGGTATTCTTGCGGCATTGCGGCATCACCACGATCGCGTGGAAGTGGCCGCGATCGCTGCGAATCGCCGTACCGATACCTACGTCCGTTTGATCCAGACCGTCCTCGCCACGCTCGCCGGAGCCGTGCAGGAACAGTATGACCGGCCATTTTTGGCGCGGCGTCCAATCGTCCGGCACGAATACCTGATACTTATAGGTTGTGCCCTGCAGCTCAAGCGTGCGATCGAGGAAACCAGTATCGCGTTGTTTGGCGAGCAGCGGAATGGCCATCGCTGCCGATAAAAGTAACAGTGCGATTATTCTTCCGGATACAGTAAACACGCATTCCCCCGAGCGTTAAACTGTAACATGAGCCAAGTGCGCCCGAGTCCGCTGCGCCAGACTCCGCAACCAGTGCGCGTGCCGAGCAGCAAGCCGTTGTGATAGTTTGATCTGGAAACCATCATGCCTGAACTTCCCGAAGTCGAAACCGTCGTTCGAGGACTGCGCCAATCGATCTTGGGCCGAACGATCTTATCCGTGTGGCTGGGGAAAACCGACTTCATCGACGATCCCGTCGCGCTGGAGATGCATCTTCCCGGCCGCCGCATTGAAGCGGTCGAGCGTTTTGGAAAATTCATGTTGTTGCGCCTGTCTGTGGCCACGGGCGGCGATCGCACCACTGAAAATGGGGACGCGGCACCCGCTTCGCTGCTCGTTCATCTGGGTATGACGGGCATGCTCTCGCCGAGCCCAGCGGCGCAGCCCTGTGGAAAGCACACCCACGTATGTTTGACGCTCGACGACGGCAGAGAGGTGCGCTACACCGACCCGCGTCGATTCGGGCGAATGGCTTACCTCACGGAGGCGCCGCTTGCCAAGGAACTGACGGCGTTTGGCGCGGATCCGCTGGAAGTAAGCGCGGAGGAATTCGCCACACGAATTCGCTCGCGTCACGCGCGGATCAAGGCGCTGCTGCTGGATCAGTCAGTGCTTCGGGGTGTCGGCAATATTTATGCGGACGAGAGTTTGTGGTGCGCCAAGATTCATCCCGCTCGGCTGGGGACGAGCCTCAAGGCAAAAGAAGCCGAGACGCTGCGCAAAGCGCTGCAGGATATCTTGAAGAAAGCGATCGCGATGCGAGGGTCGTCTATTTCTGATTTTCTTGACGCTGATGGCGAGCCGGGCGAATATCAGCGGCGCCATCGTGCCTACGGCCGTGAAGGGGCACGTTGTTATCGTTGCGGCACGTTGATCCGGCGTGCGATCGTAGCCGGCCGCAGCAGCCATTTTTGTCCCAATTGCCAGCAGGTGCCGCGTCGACGGAAACGCTCAGCACGTCGGGCTGGCTCGCCGGGTCGAAGGTCCCCTCGAAACGCATGAGGGACGATCGTGCGTCTAATTCCATAACCTGTGTGGGTATCGGGGATTCGTGGGTTGTCGGGAAGCCGCCACGAATAGTCGGGTTTCTTAGACATCAAGCAGTCCAATAACGAGGGAGAACGGATGAACTCACGTCGGGTCGGTGTGCTCGTGCTCGGATTTGTCGTGGTCTTGGCAGGGGTGCGGGCCGGGTTAGCGCGGCCTTCGCCCGACGAAAAGAGTCCATTCGCGGCAGCCGATTCCCGAATCATCAACGAAATCCACGATAGCAGCGAGGCGATGGCCAACCTCGAATATCTCTCCGACAGCATCGGCGCGCGCATGACGGGTTCCCCTCAGCTCAAGCAAGCGAACGACTGGACCAAGGCGAAGTTCGCTCAGTATGGGCTGACTAACGTGCACCTGGAGCCGTGGACGATCGCGCGAGCGTGGACGCGCGGAACGGCCCGCGCACGCATCGTTACTCCGGCCGAACATCCTCTGACCATTGCGGCGGCGGCATGGTCGCCAAGCACTCCGGGAGCGGTGCAAGGACCCGTGGTCTATTTCGATGCAATGAAGAAAGAAGGCTTCGCCAAGTTTCACGGGAAACTCAAAGGCGCGATCGTTATATACCAGGAGCCGGAAAGTCTGTCGCCGCCGAAACCCGTCGATCCGAATCGCGCCGCGACCCGCCCGATGCAACAGCCGCCTCCACGCATGGGCGAGCCGCCGATTTCCGATCCATACGATGCCTTCATGCTGGCGGCGAAAGAGCGGACGCAATTTTTCAAGGAAGAAGGTGTCGCCGCCGTTTTGCGCGACTCGGACAAACCGCATTCGTTGCTGAACATGACCGACATCAGCCTGGAAAGGTATGCCCCGGGCGTGATCCCGACGGCGTTTATCACCGGCGAGGGCTACCGGATGATCTTCCGTTTGCTAAAGCACGGGCCGGTGCAAGTCGAGATCGAGATGACCAACACCATGGGCGACAAGCCCGTGGAGGTTTACAACACCGTCGCCGACCTCCGCGGGTCGGAGAAGCCCGACGAGATGGTGATCCTCGGCGCACATCTTGATTCGTGGGATCTCGGCACCGGCTCGACCGACAACGGCACCGGTTCGATGGCGGTGCTCGAGGCGTCGCGCGCCCTGGCGAAATTAAACCTCAAGCCGAAGCGCACCATTCGATTCGTGTTGTTCACGGGCGAGGAGCAGGGACTCTACGGTTCTGAGGAATACGTCAAAGCTCATCAGCAAGAGTTGGAGAACGTCTCGGCCGTGCTCGTGCACGACACCGGAACTGGTCGCGTGTTGACGCTCGGGCTGCATGACAATTATCAGGACCGCGAACTTGTGGACCAGGTGCTTTCGCCGCTTCGCGAATTGAAGCTTCTCGAGCCCAGCATGGCGCGATCCTACGGCACCGATCACCTTTCCTTTGATGAAGTAGGCGTCCCTGGATTTTTCTGCATACAGGACCTCGCCGAATATCGCCTGACCCATCACAGCCAATCCGACACCTTCGACAAAGTGTGGAAAGACGATTTGAATCAAGGCGCGGAAGTGCTGGCCGCATGGGCTTACAACACCGCACAACTTCCGGTCATGCTTCCACGGCGGCCGTTGCCCTACAATCCGGCGCCAAACGCGAAGAAGCCGGAAGAACCTAAACCCGATCCGATCGAGGCCATGGACACGAAAATTATCGAGCAGGTGAAAAACGATGAGCCGGAGTTGAAAGCCGATCTCACCTACCTCGCGGATCGCATCGGGCCGCGATTGACCGGTTCGCCGCAACTCGATCGCGCCAGCCATTGGACCCAAGAGCAATTTAAGGCGGCAGGCTTGCCGAGCGTCCATCTTGAATCGTGGAGCATCGCGAATAGCTGGGCGCGCGGTTTTGCCACAGGAAAAACCCTGGCGCCCGCGGAACAATCCTTAACCCTGGCGACGGGAGGGTGGTCGTCGAGCACCGAAGGCACGGTTCGCGGTTCCGTCGTCGGCGTGGCCTACGAGAAGCTTGAGGACTTGGAAAAATATCGTGGCCAATTAAAAGGCGCGATTGTGCTCTTGGGACACCCCAGGGAAATGGAGCTTCCGCGGAACCCGCTAATCACCCCGTGGGATGAAGAGACCATCCCTGTAGCGCACCCAAAGGGCGATAGGCCGTACATGACCGGCGACTACCAGAAGTTACGGACTGCGCTGACGAAGATGGTCGAGGACGAAAAGCCGCTCGCGGTGCTAATCGGCTCAGAGAAAGACTACGGGTTGATGAACATGAGCACGATGTCGCGCGACTATGCTCCTACGGCAGCTCCCGTGGCCTATGTGGAACGAGAGAACTATCTCCAGTTATGGAGGTTCGTCGAACAGGGGCCAGTACAGGTGGAGCTAAACATCAGCGGAAAGTTCAGCGGAAAGCCCGTGGACGTCTACAACACGGTGGCGGAGATTCGTGGAACGGAAAAATCCGACGAAGTCGTCATCATTGGCGGCCACTTGGATTCCTGGGATCTGGGAACCGGTGCAACCGACAACGGTACGGGATCGATGGCCGTGCTGGAAGCCGCTCGCGCCTTGCAGAAGCTTGGCGTCAAGCCCAAGCGCACCATCCGCTTCATCTTGTTCACCGGCGAAGAGCAGGGACTGAACGGTTCGAAGGCCTACGTGAAGGCGCATGCCGCCGAGCTGGGAAAAATTTCGGCCATGCTGGCTCATGACAGCGGCACAGGAAAAGTGTTGACCGTGGGCTTAATGGCCAACTATGGCGCGCGCGAAACCGTGGATCACGTCCTCTATCCACTCGCGAAGGCCTCGGGCATCGAACTCGCCGAGCCAAGTCTGCGCATCGAGGGTGGCACCGACCACATTCCGTTCGACGAAGCGGGCGTGCCGGGATTCTGGTGCGTGCAGGACAATGTGGACTACGACAAAACGCATCACTCGCAGGCGGACACCCTGGATCGCGTGCGCTGGGATGATCTGACCGAGGGCGCGCAAGTATTGGCTGTCTTCGCCTACAATGTGGCGCAGCTCCCGGACATGCTCCCGCGCAAGCCCGCGAAGCCAACGCAGCCCTAGCCGCTTTGGTTGGAATTGTTCACGCTGGCCAAGCGTTGTCTGGAGCCCAATCAGCGATGAGAGCCGTGGTGCAGAGAGTGAGCCGAGCCCAGGTCACCGTAGGGGATCGCGTCACCGGCCAGATCGGCGCGGGCCTGATGATTCTTCTCGGCGTGGGACGCGAGGATACTTCCGGAGTCGCCGTGTGGATGGCCGAAAAAATTGCCAACCTCCGAATCTTCGAGGACGAGCAAGGGAAAATGAACAAGTCTTTGCTGGACGTGAAGGGCGCGGCGCTGGTGGTCTCGCAATTCACCTTGTACGGAGACGCGCGCGGCCAGCGGCGCCCGAGCTTTCTGGCGGCCGCTCCGCCAGACAAGGCCGTGGCGCTGTATGAAGAATTCGGCGCGGCATTGCGCAAGCTCGGCGTTACAGTGGCCACAGGAGTGTTTCAGACAACGATGTCCGTGGGGCTAGTCAATGAAGGCCCGGTCACAATCCTCCTCGATTCCGACAAAACCTTCTAGCGGCGGGCTGCGCAAGGGTGTTGCGAAGGCGCGCTGGACCGAAGCCACCGTCTTGCGCGAGCTGCGCGGACTTGCAGACCCCCGCGTGCGGGAAAAGATGGCCTATTTCGGCGTCAACGTTCCCAAGGCGCACGGAATTTCTGCCCCGGTGTTGCACGCGCTGGCGCGGCGGATCGGCAAAGATCATGAGCTGGCGAAGCAGCTCTGGGATTCCGGCGTTCACGAAGCGCGAATCCTGGCTGCGCTGATTGGCGAGTCAGCGAAAGTGACCGCGGGAGAAATGGATCGTTGGGCAAACAGCTTCGACGCCTGGGACGTCGTGGACACGGCATGCTGTTATCTGTATGCGTTCACCGCTCCCGCGTGGAGTAAGACAGACTCCTGGAGCCGGCGCGACGAGGAATTCGTAAAGCGGGCGGCATTTTCGCTGGCCGCGTATCTCAGCTACAAAGACAAGGAAGCACCTGATGAGCGGTTCAAGGAGTTCTTGGAGATTATCGAGCGAGAGGCGCACGACGACCGAAATTTCGTGCGAAAAGCCGTGAACTGGGCCTTGCGCAACATTGGCAAGAGAAATCTGCGTCTCAACCGGGCCGCGATTCGCGCGGCGGAACGCATCCGACTCCAAGATTCTCGCTCAGCGCGATGGATTGCCGCGGACGCTCTGCGCGAATTGAGAAGCGATGCGGTGCAAGCTCGGCTCCGGCGAAAGCAGACCTGACCGATGCGCAAGACGGCCAAACCATCCGATCTCAAGATTCGCCGGGCAAGAAGCGACGACTCCGCACGCCTCGCGGTCCTCTGCACCGAATTGGGATATCCCGCTACAGCAAACGAGATGAAGGCTCGGCTGAGCCTCATAACGCCACTCGCCGATCATGCCGTCTTCGTAGCGGAAACTTCCGAGCGCGAAGTGATTGGCTGGCTACATACCAGCGTCTCCTATCTGCTGGAAGTTCCGCGACGCGCGGAAATCAACGGCTTGGTGGTCGGCGAAGGGCAGAGAAGCAAAGGAGCGGGAGCACTGTTGACAAAAGCCGCCGAGGATTGGGCGCGGAAGAAAAAGTGCCTGAGCATGTCCGTGCGTTCCAACGTGATCCGCGAGCGCGCCCACGCTTTCTACCAACGCCGCGGCTACGAACACTACAAAACGCAAAAGGCGTTTCGAAAGCCGCTTTGACCCGATGCCCTGATCGCGGGAGTTAGCGCGCGTCCGGTTTGCTTTCGATTTTGATCTCGAATATTTCAGCCCAATCCTTGCCGGTAACAAACAATCTGCCCCGCTTCGCATCGTAGGCGATTCCGTTCAGTACATCCTCGGGTGCGTGTTCTTCTTTCCCGACAAGAGGCGTCAGGTCGATCCATGCTACTACCTGCCCCGAGCGTGGATCGATGCGCGCGATTCGTGGTGAGTGCCAAACATTCGCGAAAATCTCCCCGTTGATGTATTCCAGTTCGTTCAGATTCGTGACCGCTTCGTTTCCCGCATAAACTTCCAGTGTCCGGGTGACCTTGAATGAGCTCGGGTCAATGAACTGAAGTTTGTTCGTCCCATCGCTCAGAATCAGCGAGGAATCGTCATGAGACAGGCCCCAGCCTTCCGAATCGTAATGGAATTCGCCGACGCGGCGGAAAGTGCGGAGGTCGAAGATGAAGCCAATTTTCGTCAACCACGTCAGTTGGTAGATCTTCCCGTGAAATATCGTCAATCCTTCGCCAAAGTATTGGGTTGGCAAGCTGATGTGTTTCAGTACCGCCCCAGTCTCCAGCACTGTTTGGCGCAGCGTGGATTGGCCCCTCCGCCCGGTGCTTTCGTAAAGACTTCCGTCGAAATACTCAAGTCCCTGCGTGAACGCATGGGGATCGTGAGGATAGGACTTGACCACCGTCACGCCAAGGACCGGCACGATCTGCGGGTGCGCTCCGTGCGCCGCGGTCGAAACAGGAGGCCGCTCTGCGTCTCCGCCTCGCGATGTGACTCCGCCAACCAGAAACAACGCGGCGGTCAACGTGCGAACCATACACCCACGTCGAACATTCCAATTCATTCGTCCTCGATTCATTTTCCGGGCCGGCCTCACAGTCTGTTCGCCAACGAAAGGGCAAGCCTGCATCCGTGCCGCGACGACCTCAGAACGCCTATGGCTTCAGCCGCCGAGGCTTTGTTTGTTGGCCGCCGCTCAACGCAGGGATTATCACTTGGAACCCAGTCGACAGCGTAGTGGCCAAGTGTATCGCAGTACGATATACTTTATAGGTGTCCGCCGAAATCACAACGGAAGAATATCGCGCGCTGGCCGAGCTTCGCTGTCGCATCCGTCATTTTTTGGGCGAAGGCGACGCCGCGGCGCGTGCGGCGGGGCTCGAGCCCCAGCAATATCTGCTGTTGTTGATGATACGCGGTCTTCCCGAGGGTAAAGAAGCCACCATCCGCATTCTGGCCGAGCGTCTCTCGCTCAAACACCACAGTGTCGTAGAACTGATCGACCGGCTCGAGGCCCACGGGTACGTCCGGCGGACTCGAGGCCGCGACGATCGCCGGCGCGTGATGGTTTCCCTGCTCCCGCGCGGAGAGCGCATGCTCGAAGACGTGGCACGCCAGCGTATCAACGAGCTGCGATCGTACGGCCACGAATTGGTGCACGCCATCGACCAACTCCTGGATCGACCTCAAAAACCGCAGAGCCGCAACCTCGCGAAAAAAGTTCCTTTAAATCGAGGACGAGAGAAACGTGCCTATCACTTCCGACAAAACTGAGGGCAAATCCCAACCGGCGGGTCGCAGCGCCTCATGGGAGGCGCTCGGCGACTTCACCACCACGGTCCGCGTGCTGCCGATCTCCGCTCTCGCTCTCGCGATCGGAGTGCTCGCGGCCTTCGTGGCACTGGTACTGCTGCGCCTGATCGGATTGTTCACCAACCTATTCTATTTCGGCCGCTGGAGCACCGCGTTGGTTTCGCCCGCCGGCAATCATCTCGGAATCTTCAGCGTCCTTGTTCCTGTCGGTGGTGCGTTGATCATCGGCGTAATGGCGCGCTATGGATCGGAACGCATCCGGGGCCACGGCATACCGGAGGCCATCGAAGCGATTCTAATCAACGGTAGCCGGGTCGAGCCGAAAGTCGCGTTCTTGAAGCCGCTTTCGTCCGCGATTTCGATTGGTTCCGGCGGCCCGTTCGGCGCCGAGGGCCCGATCATCATGACCGGTGGCGCTTTCGGCTCGATGATCGCCCAGCTGTTTCACCTGACCAGCGCGGAGCGGAAAACGCTTCTCGTCGCAGGCGCGGCCGCGGGCATGTCCGCGACATTTGCCGCGCCAGTCGCCTCCGTCTTGCTCGCGGTCGAACTGCTTCTGTTTGAGTGGAAGCCGCGAAGCCTGATTCCCGTCGCCCTTGCCAGCGCAATGGCCGCGGTATTGCGCCGGTACATTCTCGGTTTCGGCCCCCTTTTCCCGGTCCCGGAGCATCCATTGTTCATCGGGCCGAAGGGTCTGCTGGGATGCGTGCTCGTGGGCCTGCTGGCAGGCGTGCTATCGGCGTTGCTGACTTTGTCCGTGTATGCGGCGGAAGATGCATTTCAGCATCTGCCGATTCACTGGATGTGGTGGCCCGCGATTGGAGGTCTCGCCATCGGATTAGGCGGCCTGATTTTTCCGCAGGCGCTCGGCGTCGGCTACGACACCATTGGCGCCTTACTGCAAGGCAGCGTGACCACCCACGTCATTCTCGGCGTCTTGCTCGTCAAATGGTTTATCTGGGCCGTCTCGCTCGGCTCCGGCACGTCCGGCGGAGTTCTAGCCCCGCTGCTGATGATGGGCGGAGCGCTCGGCGGACTCGAAGCCATGTTCTTGCCGAACGAAGGCATGGGCTTCTGGCCGCTCATCAGCATGGGTGCGGTCCTGGGCGGCACCATGCGCTCGCCCTTCACCAGCATTGTGTTTGCGTTCGAACTCACCCACGACGCCAATATCTTCTTGCCGTTGCTAGTCGGCAGCGTTGTAGCCCATGGATTCACGGTGCTGACGTTGAAGCGCTCCATTCTGACCGAGAAGGTCGCTCGCCGCGGGTTCCACCTGAGCCGCGAATACGCCGTCGATCCTCTCGAGATTTTGTTTGTCCGCGAAGTCATGCGCACCAACGTCGTCGTATTGTCTGCGAAAAGCACTCTGGGAGAGATGCAGCACTCCCTCCGCAGCGATCATCGGCAGAGCCAGCGACTCCTGCCGGTCGTGAATGAGCAAGCGCAGTTGGTCGGCGTCCTGACCCACCGGGACATCCGCGATCGACTCCATCGCGACGGAGATCCCGCTTTGCGACTCTCCTTCGGCGAGTTGGTCCGGCCGGAAACCGTGGAGACTTACCCCGACGAACCTCTTCGCGTTGTGGTGTACCGCATGGCGGAACTTGGCGTCACGCGAATGCCCGTCGTCGAAAGCGGCACGCGAAAATTTCTCGGCCTCGTTTCGCTGAACGACCTCCTCAAAGCCCGCGCCCGGCACCTCGAAGAAGAACGCCGCCGCGAACGCACCTTAAAGCTGCGATTTCTCTTGCCGGGAGGGCGCGTAACCCAGGAGACGGAAACCCCCGCGCGAAGCCATCTAGATAACTGAAATGTCGGAAACCGCGACACAACTCGATGCGGTTCCCGTGAAATGGTGGAACGTCCCCGCCCGAGAATGGGTCGCTTTTCTCAAGCGTCGCGAAGAACAAGTCTTCCTCGTCTTGACCCTGGTCATCGGCGCCCTGGTAGGTCTAACGGTTGTTGCCTTCATCTTGCTGACCGAACACGTCGGCGCGCGAATCTACCCGCCCGGCGGCGCTGCCTGGCACAGGATCCTTGCGCCTGTGGTCGGTTCGCTCGCCATGGGCTACCTGCTGTTCAAATATTTTCCAGATGCTCGCGGCAGCGGCATTCCCCAGACCAAGGCCGCACTCTACGCCCGTGGCGGCCGCATCTCGCTCGGCACCGTCTTTGGAAAATTTTTCTGCACCTCTGCCACCCTCGCCAGTGGTATCCCCCTCGGCCGCGAGGGCCCATCGGTCCAGGTCGGCGCCGGACTTTCCTCTGTGCTGGGCCGCGCCCTCGGGCTCAGCCCCGAGAAGATCAAGGCTCTCATTCCTGTAGGTGCCGCAGCCGCCGTTGCCGCGGCCTTCAACACGCCCTTGGCCGCCGTACTGTTCACCCTGGAGGAAGTCGTCGGCGACCTCCACGCTCCGGTGCTCGGCTCGGTGGTTCTGGCCTCCGCCACCTCTTGGGCCATGCTGCGGTTGCTCCTCGGGAACGATCCGCTCTTCAAGGTCCCCGCATACCAACTGGTCAGTCCGTGGGAGTTCGGCATCTATGCCGTTCTCGGAGTCCTTGGCGGTCTGGTATCGGTAGCCTTTACCAAGCTTCTGGTCGGCATGCGAGAACGCTTCCTGCGCTTCCCCCGCAAGACCGTCTGGTTCCAACCGTTAGCGGGCGGGTTGCTCGTGGGCATCATGGGCTGGTTTGTGCCGCAAATTCTGGGCGTCGGCTACTCCTACGTCGGGTCTGCCTTGAACGGCGGAATGGCTCTGAAGCTCATGTTGCTGCTCCTGGTGCTGAAGTTCTTCGCCGTCGTTACCAGCTATGCCTCCGGAAATGCGGGAGGCATATTCGGTCCTGCATTGTTCCTTGGAGCGATGTTGGGTGGGTCCGTGGGAACCGTTGCGCACAACTTGTTTCCGGCTCACGTTGCGACCCCCGGAGTCTACGCTCTGGTTGGCATGGGGACTGCCTTCGCGGGCATCGTTCGTGCTCCCATGACCTCGGTCGTCATGATTTTTGAAACCACGCGCGACTACTCCATCATCGTTCCCCTGATGATCTCCAACTTAGTCAGCTTCTTCATATCGTCGCGCTTCCAGCGCGAACCCATCTATGAAGTCCTGGCTCATCAGGACGGTATCCACCTTCCCGGAGCCGAATCTCGCTCCGTCGAGGGCCAGCGGCGGGTGATCTGTGCGATGCGCCCGGCTACGGAGATCCTGGATGAGGACTTGACGGTGCAAGGCGCGATGGAAAAGGTCCACGCCAGCGCGTTTCACGGTTGGCCGGTAAGCGACAAGTCCGGCGTTGTCGGAATAGTTAGTCTCAGTACCCTGCAGAAGGCCATGGTGGACAGCGGTGCCAGCCGCAAGCTCAAAGAGTTTGTCGATGCCCGCCAGTTTCCCCACCTGCACGTCGACCATCCGCTCAGCGTCGCTCTCGAACGCATGGGCACCACGCACCTCGATGTGCTGCCGGTCGTAAGCCGCGCCGACGTCCATAAGCTCGAAGGCGTTGTGACCCTCCAGGAAGTCCTGAACTTCTACGGCTTCGGCGGCACCATCGGCTCCTCCTAGCTCACTGCCGCAACTGGTAGCGCCGGCATCCTGCCGGCTCCGGTCAACCGTCGAACAAGCCCGGTTCTCCAGCGAACCCACCCCCCACAAGCAAATCTGTCATCCCGAGGGTACCCGACGAGGGTAGCCGAAGGATCTCAACCAACACCCAGGCAATCACTCTGCTAACCGCCCTCGCGTATTAACCCTAGCTTATAGTAACGCATTGATTTATACTCCACCTCGCCTACACGCCCCACCCCACTATGCTCTTCAAAACGCTAAGCGCCTCCGTCTACGGTATCGACGCCTATGTAGTAGAAGTCGAAGTAGACGTAGGCTCCGCCCGCATGCAGGACTTCAACGTGGTCGGCCTGCCCGACAACGCCGTGAAGGAAAGCCGCGAGCGTATCAAATCGGCCCTGCGAAACTGTTCCTTTGAGTTCCCGCACGGCCAGGGCGTAACTATAAATCTCGCCCCCGCCGACGTCCGCAAAGAAGGCTCGGCCTTCGACCTGCCCATGGCGCTCGGTTTGGCTGGTTGCATGGGCCACTTCTTTGGCAAGCCACTCGATAAGTGCATGTTCCTCGGCGAACTTTCCTTGGACGGCAGTGTGCGCTCCATACGCGGCGCTCTTTCCGCCACGTTGGCCGCCCGCGAAATGGGCCTAAAAGCCATCGCCGTCCCGGAATCCAACGCTCGCGAAGCCGCCGTAGTCGAAGGCGTCGACGTCTTCGCCGTGAAATCCCTGCCCCAAGCCGTCGACCTGATCAATTCCCCCGAATCGTTTCTCCCAGTTCGCGTGGACGCCAAACTAATGCTCTCCGAAGCCGCCCAGTACAACGTAGATCTCCGCGACGTCCACGGCCAGCAAGCCGCCAAACGCGCCCTGGAGGTCTCCTGCGCCGGCGGCCACAATATCCTCTTCATCGGCCCGCCAGGCGCCGGCAAGACCATGCTGGCCAAGCGCATCCCCACTATCCTGCCCCCGATGTCGCTCGACGAAGCTATCGAAACCACCCGTATCCACAGTGTCGCCGGAGTCCTCGAAGACAGCCGCGGCCTGGTAGGCACCCGCCCCTTCCGCTCCCCGCACCACACCATCAGCGACGCAGGCCTGATCGGCGGCGGCGCAGTCCCCCGTCCCGGCGAAGTCTCTCTCGGCCACAACGGCGTCCTCTTCCTCGACGAACTTCCCGAATTCCAGCGCAACGTCCTCGAAGTCATGCGCCAGCCGCTCGAAGACGGCTCGGTGACCATCTCTCGCGCCGCCATCTCCGTAACCTTCCCCTCACGCTTCATGCTCGCCGCCGCGATGAACCCCTGCCCCTGTGGCTATTTCGGCGACCCCACCCGCGAATGCCATTGCACGCCTCCGATGATCCAGCGCTACGTATCCAAAATCTCCGGCCCGCTACTCGACCGCATCGACATCCACATTGAAGTCCCTGCCGTGAAGTATAAGGAATTGCGTGCGCCAACTTCCTCCGAGGACTCCGCGGCCGTCCGCGGCCGTGTGATTGCCGCGCGCGAACGGCAAACCGAGCGATACCGGACCGAAAAAACCACCTATTCCAATGCCCAGATGATGCCCAAAATGATCCGCAAATTCTGCGCCATCTCCGCCGACGGCGAAAAACTCCTCGAGAACGCCATCACAAAGTTGGGCTTGTCCGCCCGCGCCCACGACCGCATCCTAAAAGTCGCCCGCACCATCGCCGATCTCGACGCCTCCGACAACATCGAGCCGCGCCACCTAAGCGAAGCCATCCAATACCGCACCCTGGACCGCTCCTACTGGGCGTGATCAAGCCGTTCCCAACGCTAGAAGCAAACCGCCGCATCACTACAACCCCTCCGTGCCCTCTGTGCTCCCGTCTCTGTGCCCTCTGTGTTAACTCCGAATCCTTAGCTTTTTCCGTCGCTATGTCGCCACGCCCAAAACGATCCTCCCGTCTCCACCCACCCTGCTCATTGACTCTCTTTCTATCTATGTGTTACCCATAATGCGCCCAAGTACAGCCCAATTTGGGTCGCAGTGATAGGCCGCATGGCGCCTGACACCAAGCACCTCGAAGTCACTTTGGAAACGCACGTAGAGAGCGTGAATTTAGCCGAGGAAATGTGTCTCCGCGTCGCGGAGTCCGCAGGCTTCGGCGAGGACGATTGTTACCGCATCGGTATGTCGGTACGCGAAGGCGTCATCAACGCGTTCCACTACGGCAATCAAGAACGTCCCGACAAGAAGATTCATCTGGCGGTGGATATCACGCCGGAAAAAATGATCATCCACGTTCTGGACGAAGGCAAAGGCTTCGACCTGAGTCGCGTCCCCGACCCGCTCGCACAGGAGAATTTGCTAAGCACGTCGGGGCGCGGCATTTTCCTGATGCGCGCTTTCATGGATGAGTTTGAAGTCGTCGCGGGGCGCACTGGCGGTGCCGAAGTCATCATGTCGAAAAAATTGCCCTCGGGAAGCGATCCCACCGCGAATAACCAGGGTGGGCAAAACGCGTCGCCGCAACAGGGGGCTTAGGCAGAAACTATGGATCTGCGAGCAACCTATCGGGATGCGGGTACCGTCACCGTCGTGGATATCGGCGGTCGCATTACGCTTGGCGAGGGCAGCGCGCTCCTGCGCAAGACGATACGCGAGCTCCTCGATGAAGGCCGCACGAAGATCCTTCTCAACCTCGCCGACGTGAATTACATCGACAGTTCCGGTATAGGCGAGCTGGTTACGGCGTTCACCACGGTGAAGAAGAGCGGCGGGGACCTGAAGCTCCTGCACCTCACCAAAAAGGTTCACGACCTCCTGCAACTCACCAAGCTGTTCACCGTCTTCGACGTCTACTCCGACGAAAACACCGCCCTCAACAGTTTTCGCTAAGCGGGAACCGCCTCAATCCGGAACCCCGAAAATCATGTGGTATAATGTTTCCAGGAAAAACTGCGAGCCGCTCCAGAGATTTTATTTTTACAATCCGTCATTCCATTTCCAGCTCTTCTTACTCGACTTCGCTGTTGGCTTAACCGCCAAAACCACCGAACTCTGTTTTTCAGCAGTGCACCGGCCCGTGGCCTAGCAGTCTGGGCGAGAACGTCGGTATTCGCCCGGGCAAGCCTTAGCGTGCCGCAACTGTCAAATCCCAATCCGTCGTAGGGACGGGGCTTGCTCCGTCCGGCGTCAACCCGCGGCACGCTGCGCGTCTGAAGGCAGACGCCATTCGCGACATTTTCCGCATCCAGTCAAGCCGAGCCCCAACGGCCCTCTGATCAATCCGCCTTCAGTTGCTTGGCGCGCTTTTCGAGGTCTTACGCGGGTTCCTAACTGCCATGGCATCAATATCGGCATCGCCGATCAATGCAAATCGCCTTAACTACTATTAGAATCAACAGTTGCGCAAAAAACCGAGCTAGGGACGAAAACTCGCCGCCCGGGAAGCATGGACGGACGCGTCCGTCCATGCTTCGTTTAGTGCCACCCTCGCCAGATGCGCTCGCCTGCGGCAGAATCATAACGATGAGGACCGCCCCCGACACCGCTTGGATCACGGAATGCGCCAAGTCTCTTGGTTTCGATCTATGTGGCGTCGCGCCTGCCGACAAGTTTCCCGAATTGGCACAAGCCGAGGCTTGGCTGGCTAAAGGCTACGCAGGCGAAATGAAGTATCTCGCCGACGCGCGTCGCAGAGATCCACACTTAGCCTTCCCTGGAATCCGTAGCGTCATCGTCTGCGCGCTGAACTACCACGCTCCTCAACCACGTTCGATCGACCTGCCAGACAAGCCGGGTGCTACCGATCCACGCGGCTGGATTTCGCGCTACGCCTGGGGCACCGACTATCACGACGTCCTGCGAACGAAACTTAATGTCTTGCGGGGTGCTATGCGTGAGCGATTCGACGAGCCATTCGAGGCCCGCGCCTACGCGGATACCGGTCCCATGCAAGAGCGCATTTTCGCCAAGCACGCCGGTCTGGGCTGGCTCGGCAAGAACACCCTGCTCCTCAACCAGGCCATGGGTTCGTGGTTCTTCTTGGGCGCAATTCTCACCACGCTCGACCTGCATCCGTCGCTCGCGCCAGCCGAAGCTCCTCCGCCGGACTTGTGCGGCAGTTGCACCCGTTGCATCGATGCCTGTCCCACTGCCGCCTTCGTCGAGCCTTACGTCATGGACGCGCGCCGCTGCATCTCGTATCTGACCATCGAGCTTCGCGGCAGCATCCCGGAACCGTTGCGCGAGCCGATGGGCCGCCATGTCTTCGGCTGCGACATTTGCCAGGACGTCTGCCCTTGGAACCGCCGTGCTCCCGTTACGCAGGCGCCGGAATTTCAGCCCAGAACATTCCCGCAGAATGCCCACGCCGTCGAAGAGAAGGTAGCGCGAAACGAATTGCCGCCAGCGAACGAACCCGACGACGCCTGCTCAACCAACTCGCTCCTTCTGCCACGCCTCGAATGGTTGGCCGCCCTAAGCGAAGACGATTACAAAGCGGCCTTCCGGAACAGCGCCATCAAGCGCGCCAAATGGCACGGCCTCGTCCGCAACGCGTGCATCGCGCTGGGAAATTCGCGGCCTGCCGCTGCTGCGCAGCCCCACGACAGAATTCTCAAGTTACTGGAACGCCTGGCCGCGTCTCCAAATTCCGCCATCTCCGAATCTGCCCTTTGGGCGCTCTCCCGCATCCAATAAGCGCCCAAGCCCTTCGCTGGAGTATCGCCGGCATCGCCGTCCCGGGCTTGGCTTTACGACGCCGCACGATATGGCGGTATAATCCCAGCGTCCGGAGCTTCACCCTCCCGCGCAGTAGGAGCATCCGATGAACCGCCGCAAGTTCCTTGTCAGCGGCACCATTGTCAGCGCAGGATTGTTTGGTACGGGCAACGCCGCAACCAGCCTTTTACAAGCAAGCACAGCAGCAACAAGTTTTGAACCAACAAATCTAAAATTGGAGGACAAACCCGTGGCATTCACAGTGCCCCCGCTGCCGTACCCGTTCGACGCGCTCGAACCTCATATCGACGCCAAGACGATGGAAATCCACCATGACAAGCATCACGGTGCTTACGTAACCAATCTCAACAAGGCTCTCGAGGGCCATCCGGAGCTGCAATCCAAATCGCTGGAAGACCTGCTGGGAAACCTCGACGCCATTCCCGAAAGTATCCGGAATGCCGTCCGCAACAACGCCGGCGGCCACTGGAACCACTCACTTTTCTGGACGCAACTGAAGAAGGGCGGCGGCGGTGAGCCCAAAGGCGATCTGGCCGCGGCGATCAAATCCGCGTTTGGCTCGTTCGCGGACTTTCAGGCCAAGTTTGCGGCCGCGGGTGTCGGGCGTTTCGGTTCCGGCTGGGCTTGGCTGGTGGTGAAGGACGGCAAGTTGGCCATCGATTCCACTCCCAACCAGGACACGCCAATTTCCCTCAAGGCTAAGGCGGTGCTCGGCTTGGACGTCTGGGAGCACGCTTATTACCTGAAGTATCAGAACAAGCGGCCCGACTACATCGCCGCGTGGTGGAACGCCGTCAATTGGGACTCTGCCGCGGATCTTTATTCAGCAGCCAGGAAATAATCGGCCAAACGAGACGCGGACACAGAGAAAAGGCCCGGTCCGAAACTCCGGACCGGGCCTTTTTCTTTCTCTCAAGGAACTTTGGTTATAA